>NZ_JBEXXK010000002.1:0-256867 GCF_040630405.1 Streptomyces sp. NPDC005811 | reverse complement strand
AGGGGCTGAGGACTCCGCCGTGCCTCGGCAGGGAGGGGTTTCCGGGGCCGTCGTACCTCGGCAGGAGGGGGCTGCCGAGCAGCCGGTCGTGCGCATGCGGGAAGGGGCTGTCGGCCCTGTCGTGCCGGGGCAGGGAGGGGCTGAGGACTCCGCCGTGCCTCGGCAGGGAGGGGTTTCCGGGGCCGTCGTACCTCGGCAGGAGGGGGCTGCCGAGCAGCCGGTCGTGCGCAGGCAGGAAGGGGCTGTCGGCCCTGTCGTACCGGGGCAGGGAGGGGCTGACGAGTCCGGCGTGCCCCGGCAAGGAGGGGTTGCCGAGGCCGTCGTGCGTCGGTGGGGAGGGGCTGTCGGCTCCGCCGTATCGACGCCGGGAGGGGCCGTCGGGTTCGTAGAACCGGCGCCGGGACGTGATCCGGAGGCATCGGACGGCCCGGGTGGGGGTGCTGCGGGTTCGGTCGGTGGGGCCGTGTCGGTGGGCGGTGAGCGGGCCGCGTTACGGGGGCTCGGCGGGCCCGCCGTCGTGATGCTGGCCTGTGCGCTGGGCGGGGTGATGTCCGGCGGGGTGGCGCAGCGGGTCTCGGACTGGCTGGACGGGACCGGGACCTCGATCGACGGCCCGCCGGTGCTGCTGACCTGGCAGGCGTCCGTGATCCCCGTGCTGCTCCTCGTCCTGGCGGTGCTGTGCGGGCTGCTCGGGCGGCGGACCTGGCTGCTCACCCGGGCCGAGCGGGCCGCGGTGGTCCGGGAGTACCGGGCCGACCCCGGCGACCCGGCCCGCACGCGCCGCATCGCCCGTACCAGGTCGATGGCCGCGCTCACCGACCGCGCTCCCCTCCTCGTCGCCGTGACCGCCTGCTCGACCCTGCTCCTCGGCGCGGGCGCGCTCGTCGGAGCCTTCGCGAGCGGGGAGACCCCGGTCCGGGCCACGGCGGCGGCCGGCCCCTTCGTCCAGGGCGCCGCCCAGGCCGCGCAGGCCCTCGGCTCCTGGCTGATCGGCCTCGGCTTCATACTGTTCGTCACCTGGGGCCGACGCGCCTACAAGGACGCCTCCGCACGGCGCACCATCGGCATCCTCTGGGACGTCGGCACGTTCTGGCCGCGCGCCGCCCACCCCTTCGCCCCGCCCTGCTACGCCGAGCGCGCGGTGCCCGACCTCACCTGGCGGATGACCGGCTGGACCCGGGCCACCGGCGGCCGGCTCGTCATCTCCGGACACTCCCAGGGCAGCGTCCTCGCCGCGGCCGCCGCCTGGCAGCTGAAACCGTCCGACCGCAGACGGGTCGCCCTGCTGACCTACGGCTCCCCGATCGAACGCCTCTACGGCCGCTGGTTCCCGGCCCACTTCGGGCCGGCCGCGCTCGCCGCCCTGCACCGGGACGTCGACTGCTGGCGCAACCTGTACCGGCTCACCGACCCCATCGGCGGCCCGGTCCGTCTGACCGGCGACGACTGCGGTCCCGAGGTGGACCGCGCCCCCCTCGCGGACCCCCTGGCGTACGGCCGCACCGCCGAGCACCCGCTGCCCGCGCCCGTCCTCGGCCACTCCGACTACCAGGCGGATCCGGCCTTCGCCGAGGAACGCGCCCGACTGCTCGCCCGGCTGAGCCCGCACCTGCCCGGGCAGCGGGCCTGAGCGGGTCAGGGCAGCTCGGGCAGGTCCTCCACGAACAGCAGGGTCAGATCGTCCGTGCTGGGCTCCGCCAGCTGCGCGACCCGGCTGGCGTGCCGCTCCACCATCGCCTCGAACGTCTGGCGTGCCGTACGCCCGTTGCCGAAGGCGGCGCCCTTGGGGATCTCGGTGAAGTACTTCTGCAGGGCCTCGGCACTGCCCGGCGCCAGCCGGTACTCGTGCTCCTCGGCCTGCTGCTCCACGATCCGCAGCAGCTCGTCCGGGCCGTAGTCGCCGAAGGTGATGGTCCGTGAGAAACGGGACGCCACGCCCGGGTTGACCGTCAGGAACCGCTCCATCTCGGCCGTGTAACCCGCCACGATGACCACCACGGAGTCCCGGTGGTCCTCCATCAGCTTCACCAGCGTGTCGATGGCCTCCTTGCCGAAGTCCCGGCCCGCGTCCTCCGGGGACAGCGCGTACGCCTCGTCGATGAACAGCACCCCGCCGTGCGCCCGCTGGAACGCCTCCTGGGTGCGGATGGCGGTGGAGCCGATGTGCTCGCCGACGAGGTCGACCCGGGACACCTCGACGAGATGGCCCTTCTCCAGCACCTCCAGGGCGGCCAGGATCTCGCCGTACAGGCGCGCGACCGTCGTCTTGCCGGTGCCGGGGGAGCCCGTGAACACCAGGTGGCGCTTGACCGAGGCCGCCTTCAGGCCCGCCCGCTGCCGGCGCCGGCCCACCTCGATCATGTCGGTCAGCGCCCGCACCTCGCGCTTGACGCTCTCCAGACCCACCAACGCGTCGAGTTCGCCCAGTACGTCGATCGACGTCCGCACCGACACCTCCGTCCCGGCCTCGGCCGACGCCGCCTGCGGCTCCGGCACGGTCACCCGCTGCTCGGGGATCGGACCGAGCAGACCCACCGCGGAAGGGGTCGTCTGCACGGCCGTCTCCCGGCCCGCCGCGGTCCGCAGACCGGCGCTCTCGTCGCTGGTGCAGTCCTCGAACACGGCTCCCGCACCGGGCGCCCCGTCGGCCCCGGTCTCCGCGAACTCGTACCCCCCGCGCGCGCAGCGCTCCGTACGGCATCGGCGCAGGGTCGCCCGGCAACCGTCTATGACATGGAAGCCGTAGCCCCCGCTGTCGGTGACCCGGCAGTTCAGGAAGCTGCCCCGGCCCCCGGCGGAGACGTAGAAACCGGCCTCGGCGGGGGAGGTGACCGTGCAGCGCTCGACCGTGGGGTCGGCGCCCTTGGTGACGATCACGCCGGTCTGGACGCCGTCCACCGTGCAGTTGTTGAGGGTGCCGCCGCTGCCGTGGTCGCGGAACCAGGCGCCGGTCGCGGCCTCCCGGATCCGGCAGTCGTCGAGCTGGGCGGTCGCGCCGTCGCTCACCGACACGGCCGTGTTGCGCACCTGCGCCAGATCGCTGTCGATGACGTCCGCGCGCGAGCCGCGGTCGAGGACGAACAGCGCGTCCGGCACGTCGTGCACCCGGCAGGAGTCGAGGACGGCGGTCGCGCCGTCGCTGACCCAGACGGCCGGGTAGTCGCCCGTGCTGTCGAAGATCTCGCACTGGTTGGCGTCGACCCGGGTGCCCGGATCCCACACCGACAGCCCGTTGCGGCCGAACTGACGCACCGTCGTGCGCGTGAGCGTGAGCACGGAGCGCGACCTGAGGTCGATCGCGTTCTCCGGGATGTCGTGGATCCGGCAGTCGGCCAGCGTCAGCACCGCGTCCGTGTCGAGCGTGACCCCGTCGGCGGTGGTGCGGTGCACGGCGCAGTCGGTGAGATGGGCGGTGGCCCGCGCGGTGACCTGCACCCCGCTGCCCCGGACCTCGTAGATCTCGCAACCCACGGCTTCCAGGCCGGAGTTGTCGCCGGTGACGCTCACCCCGGTACCGGAGGCGTGATGAATCCGGGAGCGCTCGAAGCGGGGGTGCGCGCCCCCGCGGACCAGGACGCCGGCCTGTCCGGCCGCGACGACCTCGCACTCCTCGAAGACCCCGCCGCCGCCGTCGACCACGGCGATCCCGATGCCCGCCGGGTTGTCGACCGTGCACCGCCGCACCGTGGGACGGGCGTTGCCCCGCACCTCGATGCCGGTGGCGGACCGGGTGACGATCCGCATGTCGAGCAGTTCGGGGGTGCCCTCCTCGACGAGGACCGCCGGGGCGGCCGCGTCCTGGCCCTCCACGTGCAGGTCCTGCACCACCGCCGACGCGCACACCGTCAGAGGCACCCCGTCGAGGGGAGCGATCCGTACGGAGCCGGGCGAGCCCTCGGGGCCGCGCAGGGTCACCGACCGCTGTACGACGAGGTTCTCCCGGTAGGTTCCGGGAGCGATGGTGAGGACATCGCCCTCGGCCGCGGCCTCCAGGGCGGCGGCGAGCGATGCGTACTCACCCGTGCGGCGGCGCCACCTCGATGTGCCGGTGTGCGTCACCTGGACCGTGCCCTGTGCCATGGCGTTGCTGTGTCCCCACCTCGTCGTACGCGGGTTTGATGCCGAATCATGCATCATCCGGCCGGACCACCGTAGCGTGCGCGCGGGCGGTGGGTTGACCACTGACCGAACGACGTCAGCTACCGGTACCTGTACGGCCCCAGTCCGGGCCCGCGCGGTCCCATGCCTGGTCCCAGCGGGCGTACCGGCGGCGGACCATGCGCCAGACGATCAGCCGTCTGCCGCCCTCGACCATGCCGGCGGTCAGCAGGGCCGCGCCGAATCCGGCCAGCACCGCGTGTGTCGTCGCGGTGGCGGAGTCCAGCGGCCGGGCCACGAGCGTGCCGTGCGCGTCCGTCCATATCGCGAAGTGGTCGCCGTGGTGGGGGGCCTTCAGGGCGGCCAGCACCGTGCCGTGCCGGTCGGTGCCGTCCGGGGCGGTCCAGTCGGCGACGACCCGGCTGCGGGCCTCCCGCCCGGAGGCGGCCTCGGGATCGGCCTCCAGCGGGGAGGAGCCCGACGCACGCACGACGGTGGCCGTGACCTCGTGCCGGGTCTGGCGCTGTTCACGGACCGCCTGTTGCAGGGAGTCCTGGGCGACCGCGCCGATCAGGGAGCCCACGACGGGCGCCGCGAGGAGGATGAGCAGCAGCGCCGACAGCGCCACCCAGGCCTCGACCAGATCCGTCCCGCGGCGCAGCGGATTGTGCCGCCAGCGCCAGATCCCACCGATCGCTCGCACCGTCCCGCACCCCCTTCCCGCTCCGTGATAACCCCCACCGGAGCCGTTCACGCGGGAATCCGGGCGAAGAGAGAGCGAAATCACCCGCGCCCGGGACCTCTCATGAACTTCTCACGACAGCCCAACGCTTCGGCACCCGGTGGAGGTTCCCGCACGTCGAGGGGTGCGGAACGCGGCCGGATTCAGCCGGTCACCCGGACCGGGTCGCCGATCCGGACGGTGCCGCGGGTGAGGGGGACCAGGTTCTGGCCGAAGACGAGCTTGCCGCCGATCCGGCGGTGCCGGCCGAGGGTGTGCAGGGGTTCCCGGCCGCGCCCGGCGGTGGTCTGGTCGGTGGTGGTGACGACACACCGGCCGCAGGACTTGGCGACCCGGAAGGCGACCTCGCCGATCTCCACCCGCGTCCAGTCGTCCTCGGCCCAGGGCTCGGTGCCGGCCACGACCACGTTCGGCCGGAAACGGTTCATCGGCAGCGGCCCCTCGGCGGCGTGACCGCCGTCGGCGATCAGCGTGTTGAGGGCGTCGAGCGAGGCGACCGTGGTGAGCAGCAGCGGATAGCCGTCGGCGAAGCTGACGGTCTCGCCGGGCAGCGCGTACGCGGGATCGACGGGCCGGCGGGTCGCGGGATCGTCCATGTGGACCAGGCGGACGTCGACGCCGAGATACGCACTGCACCAGGCATGCGCCTCGGCGTCGGCGAGGACCCCCTCCACCTTGTCCCGGAAGATCTCCAGCGTGACCGGGCCCACCGGATCCGGCACCGCCACGGTCAGCGGCTCCGGACCGGGCGCGGACAGCCGGACGCCGCCGCCGGGCACGAGCTCGGCGACGACCGGAGCCAGCCGCGGCTGCTGGCGTTGCGTGACGACCTTTCCCCCGTCGTCGATCAGCGCCCAGCGTCGGTCTCCGGCCAGCCCCCAGGGCTCCACGACGGCCTCCCGGGGCGCCTGGCCCCGGCACGCCTTGACCGGATAACGATGGATGGACAGCAGTTCCGCGTTCCCCATGAGGTCATCCTGCCAGGTGGGCAGGGACGGCCCCGGGGGCGGATCAGTAGCCGCGGTACTGCTGGTTGTTGTACGGGTCCTGGTACTGCGGCGCGGCCGGCCGGGGAGCGGCGGGGCGCATGGCCTCGTAGCCCATCCCGGGCGCCGCCGGGCGCGGCTGCTGCGGCATCTGCGGAGCCGGGTAACCGCGCGGCGCGGCCTGCGACGGGATGTACGCCGCGGGGGCCTGCTGCAGCGGCGAGGGCTGCTGCGCCTGCGGGTAGCCGTACGGCGCCTGCGACGGGCCCGCCGGGAGGGCGGGCAGCGCCGACGGCAGCGCGGGCAGGTTGCTGCTGCTCGGCGTGTCGTAGGCGGCGGGGACCCGGATCGGGGCGATCTGCGGGGTGCCTCGCTCGGCCACGAGCGAGTCGTAGATCGGGGTGTCCGGGAAGGCGGAGTAGTAGCCGCCATAGGTGGAGCGGGGGGAGGTCATGGCACATAAGTTAAGCCCACGATGTGCTGGTTGGGGAGACCGATAAGAGGGTTGATTTCCGTGTCGGCAGTGCCCTCGGATCCCCAATGCGAGCGAACATGGGGAAAAGGGGCGTCAGGCAGTGGCCTGATCGTGTAAAAGCCGAGTTCCGGGCGGGTTACCGGCGGGTCGGGAGGGGCCGTTCCTGTGCCTTTCCTGGGCCTGCGGCGCCCCGCCGAATAGGTTGACCGGGTAGACAGGCCAGAGGCGCCGGCACACGGCCCGGCGCAGCGGAAGTCGAGGGGGCGGACATGTCGATGCCGAAGGGTTCCAACACCCCGGTCCCGACCACGGCGCTACGGGTCGAGCTGGGCTGGCGCTCGGGGCCCGGGGTGCCCGACGCGGACGCCTCGGCGCTGCTGCTGGTGGGCGGGAAGGTGCGGTCCGACGCCGACTTCGTCTTCTACAACCAGCCGGCCCACTCCTCGGGCGCGGTCCGCCACGAGGGCAAGAGCGCGGCGGGCGGCCGGGTGACCGACACCCTGCTGGTCGACCTCGCGCGCGTGGAGCCCACGATCGAGACCGTCGTGCTGGCCGCCTCCGCCGACGGCGGCACCTTCGCTCGGCTGCCCGACCTCTACATCGAGGTGCGGGACGCGGCGCAGGGCACCGTCGCCGCACGGTTCGACAGCACCGGCGCCACGGTCGAGACCGCCTTCGTGCTGGGCGAGTTCTACCGCCGCCAGGGTGCCTGGAAGTTCCGTGCCGTCGGGCAGGGGTACGCCACCGGCCTGGAGGGACTGGCCACGGACTTCGGCATCGCCGTCGACGAGCCGCAGCACACGGCCCCGCCGCAGCCCCAGTCCCCGCCGCCCGTGCCGCCCACGGTGCCGGCCCCGCCGCCCCCGTCCGCGCAGCCGACCATGCCCGCGCTGCCGGTCACCGTGCCCCCGCCCGCCCACCAGGCCCCGCCGCCCCCGCCGCCGGCTCCGCCCGCGGCCCCGGTCCGGCTGACCAAGGTGACGCTCACCAAGGCCGCTCCCGCGGTGTCCCTCGCCAAACAGGGCGGCACCTCGGGGGTCATGCGGGTGAACCTCAACTGGGAGGTGCGCAAGCAGTTCTCGGGCTGGGGCAGCAAGCGCGGCCGTGCCGTCGCCCTCCACCACGACCTCGACCTCGACCTGTGCGCCCTGTTCGAGCTGGCCGACGGCCGCAAGGGTGTCGTACAGGCCCTCGGCAACGCCTTCGGGGCGCTGCACCAGCCGCCGTACATCCACCTCGACGGCGACGACCGCACCGGGGCCGTCGCCAGTGGCGAGAACCTCACCGTCAACCTCGACCACAGGAACGACTTCCGCCGCATCCTCGTCTTCGTCACCATCTATGAAGGAGCACGCTCCTTCGCCGACCTGCACGCGACGGTCACCCTGCAACCCCAGTTCGGCGCCCCGGTCGACTTCGTCCTCGACGAGTGCACCGTCCCGTCGACCGTGTGCGCCCTCGCGCTGATCACCAACCAGGGCGGCGATCTGATCGTCCAGCGCGAGGCCCGCTATCTCGTGCCCGAACGCGGCGTCAGCCCGCAGCGGACCGTGGACCGCGTCTACAACTGGGGCATGAACTGGACACCGGGCCGCAAATAGCCCCCTCCCGGCGGGCTCAGCCCTCGTCGGTGACGGTGTCCGGACGGGCGTAGGTGCGGCCCTTCCAGGCCGCGCCCCGCCCCCGGTAGTGCTGTACGGCGGAATCCACCGTCATCAGCAGGTAGAGGAACGCCGTGAACGGCAGCAGCGGCGCGAGCCACAGCGGCTGCCGGTAGTAGCGGAGCATCGGCACGTACGTCCCCGCCATCACCAGCCACGCCGGCCCGCCGAGCAGCACGAGGGGCGTGGAGCCGGTGGCCAGCCCGGTGACCAGGGCCGACGGCGGCACCAGATACACCAGCGCCAGGCCGAGCACCGTACCGGCCAGGAGCGGGGGACTGTGCCGCAGTTGCGCGTAGGCGCTGCGCGAGACCATCCGCCACAGGTCGCGCAGCCTCGGATAGGGGCGCACACTGTCCACCCGCTCGGCCAGCCCCAGCCAGATGTGGCCGCCCGTACGCTTCACCGCGCGCGCCAGCGCCACGTCGTCGATGACCGCGTGCCGGATGGCGTCCGGGATCCGCGCGCGCTCGGCCGCCTCGGCGCGCAGCAGCACACAGCCGCCCGCCGCTGCCGCCGTCCGCGCCCCGCGCCGCCCGATCCGGCGGAACGGGTACAGCTGGGCGAAGAAATAGACGAACGCCGGCACGACCAGCCGCTCCCACAGGCTCTCCACCCGCAGCCGCGCCATCTGCGACACGACGTCGAACCCCCCGGTGCGCGCCGCCGCGACCAGCTCCCGCAGGCTGTCCGGCGCGTGCGCGATGTCGGCGTCCGTCAGCAGCAGATACTCCGGCCCACGCGCGCGTGCCAGCGTGATGCCGTGCCGCACCGCCCACAGCTTCCCCGTCCAGCCCGCCGGAGGTTCGCCCGGCGAACCGACGGTCAGCGGCAGCCCGCCGTGCCGCCGCGCGAGGTCGCGCGCGAGGTGCCCGGTGCCGTCCGAGCTGCCGTCGTCGACGAGGAACACCTCGGCGCGCCCCGGATAGTCCTGCGCGAGCAGCGACGGCAGGCTCGCGGGCAGCACCGCCGCCTCGTCGCGCGCGGGGACGACCACGCACACCGCCGGCCACTCCTCCGGCTCGCGCCGGGCCGGAAGCCTGACGTCCGTGCGCCAGAAGAAGCCCTGACAGAGCGACAGCCACACCCAGGCGGCCAGGGACACGGCGGCGATCCACACGACGGCGCTCACCCGCGCAGTCTGCCCCACCCCGCCGGTCCGCAGGAGCACATCGTCTATGGTGGCCGGGTGAAGATCGCGCTCATGGACTCAGGAATCGGGCTGCTGGCGGCCACCGCCGCGGTACGGCGTCTGCGACCCGACGCCGATCTCGTGCTCTCCCTCGACCCCGACGGCATGCCCTGGGGACCGCGCACGCCGCAGGACCTCACCGCGCGCGCGGTGGCCGTCGCCGAGGCCGCGGCCGCCCACCGCCCCGACGCCCTGATCGTCGGCTGCAACACCGCGACCGTGCACGCCCTGCCCGCGCTGCGCACCCTCCTCGAACCGGGCATCCCGGTCATCGGCACGGTGCCCGCGATCAAGCCGGCCGCGGCCGGCGGCGGCCCGGTCGCCATCTGGGCCACCCCCGCCACCACCGGCAGCCCCTACCAGCGCGGTCTGATCGAGGACTTCGCCGGCGGGGTCACCGTCGCCGAGGTCCCCTGCTGGGGCCTCGCCGAGGCCGTCGAACACGCGGACGAGACGGCGATCGCCTCCGCCGTCGCCGCGGCCGCCGCCCTCACGCCCGGGGACGTGACGACCGTCGTCCTGGGCTGCACCCACTACGAGCTGGTCGCCGACCGCATCCGCGCCGCCGTCCAGCGCCCCGGCCGGCCGCCCCTGGTCCTGCACGGCTCGGCCGGTGCCGTCGCCGCGCAGGCCCTGCGCCGCATCGGGGCCCCGCCCGAGCCCGGGGCGACCGGCCTCGGCTCCGTGACCGTGCTGCTCAGCGGCCGCGAGGGCGGCATCCCGCAGCCCGCCCTCGCCTACGCCGAGGGACGGCTGCTCCTGACCGTCACTCCCGCCCCGTGACCGGCGGTCACCGCCCGTAGCCCCGTCCGGTGCGCCGCCCACTCGGCGCAGTCACCCTGTGCGACGCCCTACCCGCGCAGGGAAACCTGAGTAACCTCATGTATATGAGGGACCACTCCCACGTTCACCCCCCGGGCGAGGGCGGGGACACCCCGCATCCCGATGTCTGGACCGGGCGCGCCACCAACCGGTTCCAGTGGCTGCTCGCGCTGGTCGGCGCCGCCTGCATGGCGCTCGGCATCGAGCTCGCCGTCGACTCCGCCTGGACGTCCGGCACCGCCCCCCTGGTCATGTCCGTGGTCGGCTGCATCGCGGCCGGACTGCTGGTTCTCTTCGGCACCCTCGCCTTCGTCCACGTCGACCTCACGCTCGACCAGGACGCGCTGGAGGTGCGCTGCGGCCACATCGGGGTGCCCCGCCGCCGGATCCCGCTCTCGCATGTCGCCGGCGCCGACTTCGACCCCTGTGTCACCCCGCGCCACTGGGGCGGCTGGGGCTACCGCTGGCGCCCGGAGAAGGGCACCGCCGTCGTCGTACGCCGTGGCGAGGGGGTGGTGCTGCGGCTGTGGGACGGGCACACGTTCACGGTGACCGTGGACGAGGCCGAGTCCGCCGTGGAGGCGATCAGGGACCGGCTGCGCTCGCGGACGCCCGGCCCGGCCCTGTGACCCCGGCGCTCCCGGACGTCAGACGACCGGGCGGTCGTGTTCCCTGCTCGATCCGGCCGACAGCGCGGACATCGGCTCGTCCGCCAGCGGCCGGGCCGTCGCCAGGCCCGCCAGGAGGCCCGCACCGACCGACACCGTCGTGAAGCTCAGCGCGTTGCCGACGGCGGAGAGCGCCGCGAGGGCGGTGAGCGCGGCACCCGCCGTCAGGACGACCGGCGTCGGACGGGGCGCCCGCCACAGCGCGAACAGCACCCAGCCGTACGCCGCCGCGAGCAGCAGCACCCCCACGACCCCCTGTTCCGCCGCCAGCTGCAGCGGCGCCGAGTGCGGCTTGCCGTCGGAGAGCGTCGACTGCGCCGCCGTGGCGCTCAGCTCCCCGAAGCGGCCGGGCCCCACACCGAGCCCGGCGTCGTCGTGGGCCAGGTGCAGCGCGTCCCGCCAGAGGGCGACCCGGTGCGGAGTGAGCTGGTCCGCCAGCGAGGAGCCGAGGTCCGCGGGCAGCGCCTTCGCGGCGACCGCCCAGGTCAGACCGGTGACCGAGGCCGTGGCGAGGGCCAGAGCGGCGAGCGCGGGACCCCGGTGGCGCATCCGCCCCGCGGCCAGCGAGCACAGCAGGACGGCACAGCACGTCACGACCGCCGCGACCGAGCCCAGCACGGCCCCCGCCACCACCGCACCGCACGCGGCCAGCCGCAGGGCGAGCCGCAGCCACGGCACGGGCGTCGCCCAGGCGGCGCAGCACGCGGCACCGGCCGACAGCGAGAGCACCGCGGCGGTGGCACCCGCGTGGCCCAGGGGCGAGGCGATCTCCGGTCCCGGCGCGAGCCGGGGCAGTGCCACGGTCAGGGTGATCCCGGCCAGGGCCGCGGCGCCGGGCGCGGCCACCGGCAGCAGCACCCCGCAGATCCGCCCGGTGGCGTAGCCGGCCGCGACGGCCAGCACCGCGAGCAGGACACCCTCGGGCCGTCCGCCGTGCACGGCCGCGCTGACCAGCGACCACGCGGCGCAGGACCCGAGCACGGCCGCCCCGGCGGCGTCCGAGACGGTGCGTCTCTCCCCGTCGGCGTCCGCGCCCGCCGCCGACGTCATCCCCGTGGAACCCGTGGACCCCACCAGACCCCCCGAACCCGGTCGCCCCCGGCCAGTGCCACCCCGGACGTCTGTGCGAACGGGGTTCTGGCACACCGTAACCGCTGATGGGCGATTTGTGGATGCGCTGTGCCCGGGTTGTGTGCGACGCGGTCCGCCGGGTGCCCCCGCGGACCGTGCTGTCGGCCAAAAGGTGACCCGCCGTACACTCCCGGAGTGACCGTCACCGCAACTTCCGTGGGCCAGCCCGACCGGCTCGAGCCCCAGACCACGCCGGTTTCCCGCCGTGCGCGGCTGCTGCGCCTCCTGCCCGCCGCCGCGGCGGCGCTCGCCGGAGTGCTGCTCTACGTCAGCTTCCCGCCCCGGACCGTGTGGTGGCTGGCCCTGCCGGCCTTCGCGGTCTTCGGCTGGGTGCTGCGCGGCCGTACCTGGAAGGCGGCGCTCGGCCTCGGCTACCTGTTCGGCCTGGGCTTCCTGCTGCCGCTCCTCGTGTGGACCGGCGTCGAGGTCGGCCCCGGCCCCTGGCTGGCCCTGGTCGCCATCGAGGCGGTCTTCATCGCCCTGGTCGGTGTCGGAGTCGCCAAGATCTCGAAGCTGCCGGCCTGGCCGGTGTGGGCGGCGGCCCTCTGGACGGCGGGCGAGGCCGCACGCGCGCGTGTGCCGTTCAACGGCTTCCCCTGGGGCAAGATCGCCTTCGGTCAGGCGGACGGAGTCTTCCTGCCGCTCGCCGCGCTCGGCGGCACCCCGGTCCTCGGTTTCGCCGTCGTCCTGTGCGGTTTCGGTCTCTACGAGACGGTCCGGCTGATCCTGGACCGCCGGCGCACCGGCGAGGTCCGCAGGTCCGCTGCCGCCGTGGCGCTGCTCAGCCTGGCCGTCCCGGTCGGCGCCGCCCTGGCCTCGCGCGCCCTGGTGAGCGACAAGGCGGAGGACGGCACCGCGACGGTCGCCGTCATCCAGGGCAACGTGCCCCGCCTCGGCCTGGACTTCAACTCCCAGCGACGCGCCGTCCTCGACTACCACGCGCGCGAGACGGAACGGCTGGCCGCCGAGGTCAAGGCGGGCAAGAAGCCGCAGCCCGACTTCGTGCTGTGGCCCGAGAACTCCTCCGACATCGACCCGTTCGCCTACGCGGACGCGGCCGCCGTCATCGACAAGGCCGCCAAGGCCGTCGGCGTGCCCATCTCGGTCGGCGGAGTCGTCGAGCGCGACGGCAAGCTCTACAACGAGCAGATCCTCTGGGACCCCGAGAAGGGCCCCACCCAGACCTATGACAAGCGGCAGATCCAGCCGTTCGGCGAGTACCTCCCGCTGCGCTCCCTGATCGGCGCGATCAACAGCGAGTGGACGTCGATGGTCCGCCAGGACTTCAGCCGGGGCACCAAGCCCGGCGTGTTCACCATGGACGACACGAAGGTGGGCCTGGTCACCTGCTACGAGGCCGCATTCGACTGGGCGGTGCGCTCCGAGGTCACCGACGGCGCCCAGCTGATCTCCGTGCCCAGCAACAACGCCACCTTCGACCGCAGCGAGATGACCTACCAGCAGCTCGCCATGTCCCGCGTCCGCGCCGTCGAGCACAGCCGCACCGTGACCGTGCCCGTCACCAGCGGAGTCAGCGCGATCATCATGCCGGACGGCAGGATCACCCAGAAGACCGGCATGTTCGTCGCGGACAACCTGGTGCAGAAGGTGCCGCTGCGGTCCTCCGAGACGCCCGCGACCCGGCTCGGGATCCTTCCGGAGATCGCCCTGGTGCTCGTCGCCGCGGGCGGTCTGGGCTGGGCGGCCGCCGCGGGCGTCCGCGCGCGACGGGGCACGGACGCCTGAGTCGTCCCCCAGGCGGGGGACCGGTCCGGTTAGGGTCGGTCCCATGCCGACTCCTGAGTTCATCACCGAGATCCGGGCCTCCGCCGGTCATCAGCTCCTGTGGCTCCCCGGCGTCAGCGCCGTCGTCTTCGACGACCAAGGACGCGTCCTGCTGGGACAGCGCGCGGACAACGGTCAGTGGACCGTGATCACCGGCATCCCGGACCCGGGCGAGCAGCCCGCGGACTGCGCCGTGCGGGAGGTGGAGGAGGAGACGGGCGTGCACTGCGTGCCCGAACGCATCGTCCTGATCCGCTCCGGGCGGCGGGTCGAGTACCCCAACGGCGACCAGTGCCAGTTCATGGACGTCACCTTCCGCTGCCGGGCGACCGGCGGCGAGGCGCGGGTCAACGACGACGAGTCCCTCCAGGTCGGCTGGTTCGAGGTGGACGCGCTGCCGCCGATGCACGAGAAGCAGGTGTTCCGCATCAAGCAGGCGCTCTCCGACGAACCCGCGTGGTTCGAGACCGCACCCTGAACAGCAGTTCGATAGCGGCCTCCCGGAGTTTTCCACAGGGCTGACGGCGCGAGCCGGTCATGCGGAATCCTGGGCGCATGTCCCGCGATCACACGGAGGGCACCGCGACCGCCCTCGACACCGCCGACGACGCCGACGCGCCGTTCCTCGAGCTGCTCGCCCGGGGCGCGGACGCCGAGGCGTACGAGCGGCCGGTGGCGCTCGCCCGCGCCGAGGGACGGCCGGCCGAGCGGATCGCGGTGCTGGAGCGGGCCAAGGCGCTGGCGCTGCGCGTACGCGCCGAGCTGGCGGGCCGGCGCCGGCGGGAGGCCGAGCTGTCGGCGCTGTTCGAGACGGCCCACGATCTGGCGGGGCTGCGCGACGCGGACGCCGTACTGCAGGCGATCGTGCAGCGCGCCCGCTCCCTCCTCGGCACCGACGTCGCCTATCTCAGCCTCAACGACCCGGCCCGCGGCGACACCTGTATGCGGGTCACCGCGGGCTCGGTGGCCGCCCGCTTCCAGCAGCTCCGCCTGGGCATGGGGGAGGGGCTCGGCGGCCTGGTCGCCCAGACCGCCCGCCCGTACGTCACCGACGACTACCTCCGCGACAACCGCTTCCGGCACACGGCGACCATCGACGCGGGTGTGCGCGACGAGGGCCTGGTCGCGATCCTCGGGGTGCCGCTGACCCTGGGCGCGGACGTCATGGGAGTGCTCTTCGCCGCCGACCGCCGGGCCCGGGTCTTCGAACGGGAGCAGATCGCCCTGCTCGGCTCCTTCGCCGCGCTCGCGGCGGCCGCCCTCACCACCGCCGACCTCCTGGCCGAGACCCGCTCGGCCCTGGCCGGCCTGGAGCGCGCGAACGCGATCATCCGGGACCGCAGTGCGGCCGTCGAACGGGCCTCCGACGTCCACGACCGGCTCGCCGGACTGGTGCTGCGCGGCGGCGGGGTGCACGACGTGGCCGCCGCCGTCTCCCAGGTCCTCGACGGCACGGTCGAGTTCACCGAGACCGCACCGGCCCGGGCGGTGGAGGCCTCCCGGACCGGCGGCCACGCCGTACGGCACGCCGACGACTGGATCGCGGCGGTGACCGGCGGCGACCTGCCGGGCGCGCTGGTGCTGCGCGGACACCCCGCACTGGACCCCGTCGACCAGCGGACCCTGGAGCGCGCCGCGACGGTCACCTCCCTGCTGCTCCTGGCCAGACGCTCCGCCGCCGAGGCCGAACAACGCGTCCGGGGCGAGCTGCTGGACGACCTGCTCGACGCGCGCGACCACGACCCCCGCCTGCTGCGCGACCGCGCCCGCCGTCTCTCCGCCGACCTCGACGCCACCCATGTCGTCCTCGCCGCCCGGCCGGACGCCACCCCCTCCGACGCCGACCAGGAGGCGGGCGCCCGCCGGCGCCTGTGGTCCGCCGCCTCCCACCTCGCGGCGACCCGGCGGGGCCTCGCCGCCGCCCGCGACGGCGGTACGGTCCTGCTGCTGCCGCTGGAACCGGGCGACACCGCCACCGAACTGGCCCGCCGCACCGCCCGGCACCTGGGCACCACCGTCCACGAAACGGTCACCGTCGGCGCCTCGGCACCCGTCCGGGACCTCGCCGCCCACCCAGACGCCGTGGCCGCCGCCTACGAGGAGAGCCGCCGCTGCCTGGACGCCCTGCGCCGCCTGGGACGCTCCGGGGACGGCGCGGCCGCCGAGGACCTCGGATTCCTGGGGCTGCTCCTCGCCGGTGACCGCGACGTGACGGGCTTCGTGGACCGCACCATCGGCCGGGTCGTCGCGTACGACGAACGCCGCGGCACCGATCTGCTGCGCACCCTGGACGCGTACTTCGCCTGCGGCATGAGCCCGGCCCGCACCAAGGACGCCCTCCACGTCCACGTGAACACGGTGTCCCAACGCCTGGACCGCGTCGGCCACCTCCTGGGCCCGGACTGGCACAGCCCGAACCGGGCGCTGGAGATACAACTGGCCCTGAGACTGCGCCGGATGACTGCTTCGGCAGGCTGCTGACCCCTGCCGGGGGCTTGCGCCCGCGCGGTGCGGCAGCCGCGGCAGCCGGGTCGCTCGGCCCGTGACGGTCCGGGGTTCGGTGCTCCGGAGGGCGGCGAGAAGCGCGGAGGCCCAGTGTCTCGGCGAGACGCCGCAAGGAGCGGTCGTGCCAGGAGGAGCGGGCGGCGGCTGACACCACCTCCGGCATCGACGCCACCCCCAGCACCAGCGCCCGCACGGGCCCACACCGGCTTGGGGCCCGGCCGGTGCGCCCCAGCTCACGACGGTGTGAAGAACTCCGCGGCCTCCGGTGTCACACCCCCGCGCCCGCGCCGGGAAACCGTCGTCCCCGTCATCACCACCGACCCCGCCGCCTCCCTCGACCTGCCGCCCCCTCGCACCCTGCCCGTCCCCGGGACGCCACCCGCCCATCGCGATAAACTAGGACAAACGTTCCGTGCTCGCTGCCCTTCGCGGCCGAGTCGCCCGGGCGGGGTGGCATGGCGGCCGGAAGCTGGTCGGGGTAGGTCGGATGTTCCATGGACCTCAACACCATCACCGAAGTCGTCCGGCGACCGTCCGAGTGGCCGGGTGCGGACTGGCGCGAGGGGGATGGCTGGCTCGCGGGCGGGACGTGGCTCTATTCCGTGGAGCAGCCGGACCTGCGGCGGCTGATCGATCTGACGGCGTTGCGCTGGGACCCGCTCGCCCTGACGGCCGACGGCCTGGAGATCGGCGCCACGTGCACCATCCGCGACCTGTACGCCTTCCCCTGGCCGCGGGACCGGCCCGTCGGACGACTCTTCCGGGAGAGCTGTGAGGCGTTCCTCTCCTCGTTCAAGGTCTGGAACGCGGCGACCGTCGGCGGCAACATCTGTATGTCCCTCCCCGCCGGCCCGATGATCACGCTGACGGTCGCGCTGGAGGCGCGGTACGAACTGTGGGCGCCCGACGGCTCCGTGCGCCGGATCGACGCCCTCGACTTCGTCACGGGCGACCACCGCAACGTGCTCGCGCCGGGGGAGATCCTGCGGCGCGTCACCGTCCCGGAGCACGCGCTGCGCGGACGGACCGCCCACCGTCGTTTCTCGCTGACCCGGCTCGGCCGGTCGACCGTGTTCCTCGTCGGCACCCGACGGCCCGGAACCGATGGCCTGTTGCTCACCCTCACCGCCGGTACCACGCGGCCGGTCCGCATGGCCTTCGACTCCCTGCCCGACGCCCGGACACTGCGCGAGAGCATCGACGCCGTACCGGTCGGCGTCTGGTTCGACGATCCCAACGGCACCCCCGACCACCGCCGCCATCTGGCCCGGCACTTCGCCGAAGAGATCCGCCGTGACCTCAGGGACGGGAACCTGCCATGAACTACCTCGTGAACGGCGGGGACTTCGACCGGGAGCCGGCCCCCGGCCAGTGCCTGCGCACCTTCCTGCGCGAACTCGGCCACTTCGGTGTCAAGAAGGGCTGCGACGCGGGCGACTGCGGAGCCTGCACGGTGTGGCTGGACGGGGCGCCGGTCCACAGCTGCATCACTCCCGCGTTCCGCGCGGAGGGCCGTCGGGTGACCACGATCGAGGGCCTCGGACGGCCTGGCGCCCCGCACCCCGTGCAGCGGCAGTTCGAGGACGCCCCGGGGTTCCAGTGCGGCTTCTGCACCGCCGGGATGATCATGACGTCGGCGACGTTCAGCGAGGAGCAGAAGGCCGATCTGCCCAGGGCGCTGAAGGGCAACCTCTGCCGCTGCACCGGATACCGGGCGATCGAGGACGCGGTGAAGGGCGTCGGCGCGGTGGAGACGGCGGCACCGGGCAAGGCCGTCGGCACCAGTGTCGGCGCACCCGCGGGCCACGACGTGGTGACCGGCCACGCCGAGTTCACCATGGACACCCGGCTCGACTGCATGCTGCACCTCAAGGTGCTGCACTCGCCGCACGCGCACGCCCGGATCCGCTCGATCGACAAGAGCGCCGCCCTCGCCGTGCCCGGCGTGCACCGGGTCTACACCTGGGAGGACGTACCCCGTCGGCGCTTCACCACGGCGATCCACACCGACCACCTCGTCGACCCGGACGACACCCGCATCCTCGACGACACGGTCCGTTTCGCCGGCCAGCGCGTCGCCGCGGTCCTGGCCGACACCGTCGGAGCGGCCGAGGAGGGCTGCCGTCGGCTCGTGGTCGAGTACGACGTGCTGCCCGCGGTGTTCGACCCCGAGGCGGCGATGGCCGACGGCGCACCCCAACTGCACGCCCCCGACGACCACTTCGCCCATGACCTCGTCCACAACATCCTGCTCGAACTCCACTCGCACATCGGCGACGTCGACACGGGATTCGCCGAGGCCGACGTGATCCACGAAGGGACGTACTTCTCACCACGGGTCCAGCACGCGCATCTGGAGACGCACGGCTCGATCGCGTGGATGGAGGACGGCCGGCTGAACGTCCGCACCAGTTCGCAGTCGCCGTCGATCGCGAAGGTCAAACTGGGCTACCTGTTCGCGCTGCGCCCGGACCGGCTGAGGGTGTTCTGCACGCGCGTCGGCGGCGGATTCGGCGGCAAGCAGGAGGTGATCACCGAGGATCTGGTCGCCTTCGCCACCCTGGACACCGGGCGGCCCACCTGTCTGGAGTTCACCCGCGAGGAGGAGTTCACCACGGCCTCGCCGCGGCATCCGATGACCCTGACGGTACGACTCGGCGCGAAGGCAGACGGAACGCTCACCGCGTTCCAGGTACGCAATGTGTCCAACACGGGCGCCTACGGCAACCACGGTGGTGAGACCGTGTTCGCGGGCGGAGCCGCGGTCATGCTCTACCGCTGCCCCCACAAGAAGTACGACGCGTACTCCGTCTACACGAACACCGTGCCGAGCGGCGCGCTGCGCGGTTACGGCATGACGCAGCCGGCGTTCGCCGTGGAGTCGGCGATGGACGAACTGGCCCGCGCCCTCCACCTCGACCCGCTGGAACTGCGCCGGCGCAACATCGTGCGCCCGGGAGAGCCCCTGGTCGCCCTGCACGACGGCCCCGACGACGTGATCTTCACCGAGGACGGACTCGCCGAGTGCATCGACCTGGTGGACGACGCCCTGGCCCGTACGGCAGACCGGCCCCCGCCCGGCCCTGACTGGCTGGTCGGTGTCGGGACGGCGAGTTCCCTGCACGAGACCGCGCCCCCGACGGACCACCTCTCCGAGGCCTGGGTCACCCTGGGCGACGACCTCATCTACGAACTGGCCGTCGGGACCGTCGAGTTCGGGGAGGGAACCTCCACCGCCCATGTCCAGATCGCGGCCGGCCAACTGGGTACGACACCGCAGCGGATCCGTCTGGTGCAGTCCGACACCGACCGCACCGGATTCGACACCGGCGCCTTCGCCAGCGCCGGCCTCTTCGTGGCGGGCAACGCGGTCCTCAAGGCGGCCAACGCCGTGCGCGACCGCATCCTCCAGTTCGCCGCGGCGTACACCGGCGTCCATGTCGTGATGTGCACGCTGGACGACGACGGTGTGCTCTGCGGGGACCGGCGGGTGTCGCTCGCCGAACTGATCGCACTCGCCCGCCGACGCGGGATCCGCTTCACCGCCGCGCGCAAGGCGTACGGCTCGCCCCGCAGCGTCACCTCCAACACCCAGGGGTTCCGGGTCGCCGTGCACCGCGTCACGGGGGAGACACGCATCCTGTACAGCGTGCACGCGGCGGACGCCGGGGTGATCATCAACCCGGCCCAGGTGCGGGGACAGGTGGAGGGCGGCGTCGCCCAGGGCATCGGCTTCGTGCTGACCGAGAACTTCCACGTCGACGACCGCGGCGTCATGGCCAACCCGAACTTCCGGAACTACCGCATCCCCACCTACGCCGACATCCCCCGTACCGAGGTCCTCCTGGTGGGCTCGACGGACTCGGTGGGGCCGATGCGGGCGAAGGGGATGGCGGAGTGCTGCATCAACCCGGTCGCCCCCGCGCTCGCCAACGCGGTGCACGACGCCACGGGCGTCCGCTACCGGGCGCTGCCGCTGACTCCCGAACGCATCTACGGCCGGCTCCCCGCGGAGCAGTCGATGCCGGCAGGGTGAGCCGCCATGAACACCGAGCACACCGAGCACATCGAGCACACGGGGAAGAACGGAGCCGCCGCGGCGACGGCGATCATCGGCCAGAGGGTCCTGCCCGGGATGGAGCGCGCGTACGAGTCGTGGCAGGAGGACCTCAATGCCGCGGCCGCCCACTACCCCGGCTTCCTCGGCGCCGAGATCTCCCCGCCGACACCGCGGCAGCCCGACTGGGTCGTCGTCTACCGCTTCGACTCGGTGGCGCATCTGCAGGCGTGGACGAACAGCGCGACCCGGCAGTCGTATCTCGACGCCGGCGCCCGGTACTTCGACGGCCCGGCGACCCAGCAGGTCGTCAGCAGCGGCAGCCGGTCACCGGATCCGCTGGTCACCGTGGTGGTCACCCACCGGGTCCACCCGGACCACGTCGACGACTTCCTCGACTGGCAGCAGCACATGGTCCAGGAGGAGAGCAGGTTCGAGGGGTTCCGCGGGACCGAACTCTTCCGCCCCATCGCGGGGCTCCAGGAGGAATGGACCACGCTGTACCGCTACGACAGCGCCGAGCACCTGGACGCCTGGCTGACGTCGCGCCGACGGCGGGAACTGCTGGCCGAGGGCGAGAAGTTCAGCGACTTCGGACTGCGGACGATCGACAACTCGTTCGGCAGCTGGTTCGCCTTCGAGGCCGACGGCGAGGAGGCACCCCCGCCGCCCACAGAGACCCGGACCTCCCTCGCCGTCTGGGTCGGCCTGTACCCGACCGTCGTCCTGCTGACGCTCGCCCTGCTCCCGCTGCACCTGCCGCTCTGGATCGGTCTGCTCGTCGGCAACCTGCTGTCGAGCTTTCTCATGAGCTTCCTGACCATGCCCTACTACGTGAACCCGCTCCTCGGGCGATGGCTGCGCCCGCCGCCGGACGAACCGGCGGCACGGAACAACCTCCGCGGCCTCGGCACCATCGCGGTGGTGATGGTCTTCTGGGCCGCCGTCTTCTATCTCGTCACGGTCCGGTTCTGGACCCTGCCCTGACCGGTGCCCAGGCCGCCCAGACCGGGGCACCGGGAGCGTCACCCGCTCCCCGGCCCGTCGTCCGCCGCCGGTCGCGGGGCTCCCGTGCGCAGGCGGACCACCGCGTACGTCTCCCCGTCCCCGGGCGGCCGCGTCCACGAACGGCTGGTGAACGTGTGCAGCCGCCCGCGGGTGAGGGCGTGTCGCGGCAGCCGCACACCGAACTCCCCGGCCACCGCCTCCAGGAGCGAACGCTCCGCCCCGGTGACGTCCGCCGGCTCGCCGAAGAAGCGGTCCGGGTCCAGCGCAGGCGGTATCTCCCCACTCCGCCGCACCTCCCCGCTCGCGTACGTGAAGGCGTACTGCTCGGCGCCGTCCCGCGCCACCGACAGATGGACGTACGGCTCCCCGTGCCAGGTCCGCAGACCGCTCCACACCACCACCGCGCGGGTCCCCGCGGCGGCCGTCGGGGCCGGGGAGACGAACCGCCGCCGGTCGAACGGGGCGGGCTCACCGTCGAAGGCGAAGCTCCAGCCCCCGCCGGCCCGGCCGACCGCCATGAGAGCGCGATCGTCGTAGGACGAGGACTCCCGCCGACCGCGCGGCTGCCCTTGGCGCGCCTCCCAGAAGGTCAGGGGTTCATCCAGCACACAGCCGTCCCCGTCGGAGTCCGCGAGACGTCCGGGCAGCTCCTCCGGCTCCACCCCCTCCACCAGGACGAACCGGTACGACGTCCGGTTGTTGCCCGCGTCCGGCTCCGCGAGCCATGCGAGGCCGTCCGGGTCGAGCCCGGCCGTCGGCGCCGGCGCCTCACCCGACTGCCCGCCCCTCGGCGTGGACAGCAGCTCGCGGCCCCGCTCCGGCGTCAGCAGCGGCCCGAGCACCGGGTCGGCGACCCACCCCAGCGGCGCCACGTGGTCCGGTCCCAGCGGCTCCCACAGCGGTACGGCGTCCCGCAGCGCCCGCCACGCCCCGTCGGTGTCACCCCACCGCGCCAGCTCCCGCGCCCGCGCGACCCCCTCCCCGAACGGTCCGGCCGCCGTGTACCGGTACGAGCCCCTCCGCACCTGTTCCAGCATGGCGTGGGCCACGGACACCAGGGCGTCGTCGGCGCCCCGCAGCGGGAACGTCAGGGAGGAGTCGCCCCGGTACGGATGCGCCGCATGCTCGGCGACCACCGGCGGCAGCAGATCGGGCGCGTACCGCGGGTCCGCCGCCAGGCCGCCGAAGTGCACCGAGGAGGACTGTCCGAGCAGGCGGCGTAGCTGGTCACCGAGC
The DNA here is from genome assembly GCF_040630405.1 of Streptomyces sp. NPDC005811. Taxonomy (NCBI): domain Bacteria; kingdom Bacillati; phylum Actinomycetota; class Actinomycetes; order Kitasatosporales; family Streptomycetaceae; genus Streptomyces; species Streptomyces sp. NPDC005811. Next base: position 234,501 of record NZ_JBEXXK010000002.1, on the reverse strand, counting down.
CCGCCCGCCCGCGGTCTGCCGTACGCCTCGGCCTCGTCCAGCAGCTCCGCGGCCCGCTCCCAGCCGCCGCGCAGCGCCTCCCGCCGGGCCGCCTCCACCTGGTCGTCCAGCCGGCGCGTGGTGGCGTTGACGAACTCCGGCTCCCCGTCGCCGCGGTGCGCCCGCAGGCTGTGGAACTCCCGGTACATCTCCCGCATGAACGCCGGGAAGTGCGCGTGCCGCTCCGGTGGCGCGGCCCGCCAGCTCGCCCATGTGTACACGGCCCACTCACCGTTCTCGTCCATGTCCTCGGGGTCCATGAGGACGTGGGTGATGTCGGACTCCACGTCGAGCTGCAACCCGCGCCGCCACACGTCCGCCTCCCGTCGCTCCTCGGGCCCGGCGTCCTCGTCCAGGTACTCCTCGAACATCTCCGCGAGTCCCGACGCGTCGTCGTGCCAGCGGGCGCCCCCGGTCCCGGCCAGCAGCCACACGAACCCGCCCGCGTGCCGCCATCCGTCGCTGACCGCGAGGAACTCCCGGTACGACGGCGGCATCCGCCGACCGAGGCGCTCCTCCATGGCGGCGATCCGCTCCTCGGACGCGGGCGGGAACCCCAGCCACCGCGCCTGCCGGGCGGCCTCGTCGTCCTCGCCCCGGGTGTCGTCGTCCGCGAGTGAATCCGCCCACTCCTCACTCCACCTGAGCAGGAAGGACCGCCAGTCGAATGCCGTGGTGTCCGTCATACGACCGATGCTGCCACCCGCCACTGACAACGCCCTGTCCGCGCCGGGGCGGGACGACGGCCGCGCCCGCCGTGTCGAAGGCCGAGTGCACGACGCGCCGTGCGGGCGGTGGGAGCCCCGCCTCCCGGTAGCGCTCCACGAATCCCTCGGCGTCGGTACGGCGGTTGACCAGGACGAAGGTCCTGCCGCACAGAGCCGGTAGCCGCAGGCAGGGCGGCCCCGTCCGGATGCGCGTCGCCGATGACCAGCCCGTCGACGCGGTGGGCGAGCACCCTCGCGAGGCGCTCCCGCTGGAGGGCCGGCCGCCGGATGTCCGGTCAGGAGGACCGGGTCAGGAGGACCGGGTCAGGCGGGACGGTGAGCCGGCTGTCTGGCTGCCCTCGGCCTCCAGGGTGAGGGCGTCGGTGCCGGTCTTCGACAGGGTGTAGAGGTTGCCGGGTGTGCAGAGCACGCCGGTGGACGGGTCGGTGGGGGTGCTGGTGGCCGCCTCGAAGACCATGGTCGTTCCGTGGGACTCCTGGAGGCGGAGGGTCTCGGTGCAGCCTATGTCCCGGCCGCCGGAGGCCTCGATCACATTGCTGATCTGGCGGCCCGCGATCTGGCCCCGGTCCGCCGCGTGGAACGTGACGGTGACGGACACCTTGCTCGTACGGGCGTTGACGATGCCGTCACCCGAGGAGTTGCCGGGACCCGTGCCCTGCCAGGTGCCCACCCAGGACGCGGGCAGCGCGTCCGACGCGGTGGAGGCGGAAGGGGAGGGAGCCGTGCTCTGGTCGTCCTTGTCGTCGTCCGGCCAGGCGATCGCCGCGACGACGGCCGCGGTCGCCGCCACGCAGGCGAGGACGGCGGCGGTACGGACGTACGGAGAACGCCGACGGGAGGCCGGGCCCGCAGCGGGGCCGGGCGGCGGGGCAGACGGGAGGAAGGGGGCGGGCGGTGGTCCGAATCCCGCAGGCGGGGGAGGGGAGACGGCGGTCGACCGTTCCAGCGCCGACCGCAGCTCGGCCTCCTTGGCGGTGATCTCCGCCGCCAGCCCCGGCGGCAGCACCCCGGCCCAGGGGGTCCGGTCACCGCCGAGACGGTGCAGCAGGTCGTCCGTCGTGGGGCGGGCCTCGGGCGCCTTGTGCAGGCAGGCGGCCGCCAGCGGCAGAAGGGCGGGTGCTACGCCGTCCAGCACCGGTTCCTCGTGCACGATCCGGTAGAGGAGCTGTGCCGCCGACGGATTCTCGCCCGGGTGCAGGAAGGGACTCTTCCCGGTGGCCGCGTAGACGAGTACGGCGCCCAGGGCGAAGAGATCGCCGGGCTCGGCCGAGAGCCCTCCGGTCACCTGCTCCGGCGCCATGTATCCGGGAGAGCCGATGACACCGCCGGTCCGGGTGTGCCGGGTGTCGTCCACGGCACGGGCGATGCCGAAGTCGATGAGCAGGGGGTGGCGGCGGGCGAGCAGCACGTTGGAGGGCTTCAGGTCGCGATGGGAGAGCCCCGCCCGGTGCACCGCCCGCAGTCCCTCGGCGAGTTCCGCCACGAGGGCGCGGACCGCGGGCTCGGGCAGCGGGCCGTGCCGCTCGACCCAGTCGGCGAGGGAGGGGGCGGGGACGTACTCCGTGGCCAGCCACTGCGGCCTGTGCCCGGCGGGGCTGTGGTCGACGACGGCCACCGTCCACGCGGAGCGCACCCGCTCACTGCTGGCGATCTCCCGGGCGAACCGCTCCTCGAACCCCGGATCGGCGCCGAGCTCGCTCCGCACGGTCTTCAGCGCCAGCGGCCTGCCGGACGCCGTACGGGAGAGGAAGACCTGCCCCATGCCCCCGGCACCGAGCTGTGCCAGCAGGGGATAGCCGCCCATCGCCGGTGGATCCGTGGGCTCCAGACTCCTCATGAACCTCTCCGAGCACTACCCGGGCCACGGACTGATCGCACCCGTGATCAAGTCATGTCAGCTTACTTCCTACTTCGCGTGGGGTGTCGGCGGAGCGGTTCACCGCGGGGGCCGGGGCGGGGCGAGGTGGGTGTGCACGCGGCGGAGCAGGGACGCCAGTTGGTCCCGTTCCGTCGCGTTGAGGGGGGTCAGGAGGTCGTCGTCCGTGGAGGCGATGTCCGTGGTGAGGTGGGTGAGGGCCGTCCGGCCCTCCGGGGTGAGGCGGACGTGGACGAGACGGCGGTCCAGGGGGCTGCGGACGCACTCCACGTGTCCCGCCCGGTCGAGGTCCCGCACGATCTTGGCCAGGTCGCTGGCGTTCATGTCCAGCCGGGCGGCCAGTACCCCCTTGGGCTGGGGGCCGAGGTCGGCGACCATGGTCAGGACGGTGAGGTGCCACAGCCTCAGCCCTCGGGCGGTGAGTCTCTCCGACAGTCTGCGGCGTGCGGCCTTGCCCACCGCGTACATGAGATACGCGTTCAGATGCAGCACGCCGGTCGGCGCCGTTCCGGTGACAGCCGTCTGGTCCACGGCATCCCCCTTCTCGAAGTTAGGTTACCCTAACTTGTTTTTTCCCAGGGGTCCGGAGCGGGATGACGTACCGTCAAAAAGCCATCGCCGGACGGTGGATCACGGTGTGCGGACCGCGGATCCGTCCGTCGGCGATGGCCGGGGTCGTGCGGCGGATGGAGGTCAGGGGCGGTTGGTCAGGTAGCCGCCCATGGCGGTGAAGTACTCGGCCGCGGGCAGCTCGCGGCCGTCCTCGGTGCGGACGCGGGTGATCGCCAGGCCGTGGTTGCGGCCGGTGCGGGCGTCGGCTCCGGCGACGATCACCACCCCGTCGCCCTCGCGGTAGAAGATGCGGCCGGGCGTACCGCCGTAGAGGCCCTCGGAGACGACGGCGGCCAGGACCTCCAGCCGCCTGCCCCTGTGGAAGGTGAACGCGCTGGGGTACGGCTCGGACTGGGCGCGGATCAGGCGCTCCAGGTCCTCGGCCGGCCAGCTCCAGTCGATGCGGCTGTCCTCGATGGACCGCTTGTGGAAGAAACTGGCCTGTGAGCGGTCCTGTCGGGTGAACTCCGTCTGCCCGGAGGCGATGAGGTCGAGCGCGCCGATGGTGACCGGCGCGATCAGGTCGACCGTCTTGTGGAAGAGGTCGGTGGCGGTGTCCGCCGGCCCGACCGGCACCGCCTCCTGCCGCACGATGTCCCCGGCGTCGAGCTCGTCGTTCATCATGTGCGCGGTGACGCCGACTTCGGGCTCGCCGTTGATCAGCGCCCAGATCAGCGGGGAGAAGCCGGCGTACTTCGGCAGTAGCGAGTCGTGCACGTTCAGCGTGCCGCGCCGCGGCAGATCGAAGATGCGCGGAGGGATCCACGTACGCCAGTTGTTGGCGACGATGATGTCCGGGTCGGCCTCCTTCAGGCGCTCGAACAGCTCCTCGTCGTCGGGGCGGTTGCGGATGACGACCGGTACGCCGTTCTCCTCGGCGAGGTCGGCGACCGAGTCGCTCCAGATCTTCTCGTACGCGTGCTCGCTCTTGGGGTGGGTCACGACGAGGACCACGTCGTGCTCGGAGTCCAGGAGGGCTTGCAGGGTGCGGTGCCCCCAGGTCTGGTAACCGAACATGACGACCCGCATGGGGTTCCTCCTCAGGCCGGGAATGGGGCCTGGACAGTAAAGCAAGGCTTACCTAAGTGGTCAACGGGGCATCTCGGGAAGTGGGTTGACGGGGGGTCATGCTCCGACTGTCCGAATTGTTCTATGGACAGGACTCATGGGATCAGCTTAGCCTTACCTAAGTTCGGGCCGCGGCTCTTCGGCGTGCCCGGCTTCTCGTACTTCCCGATGCTCGACCAACGGCCGCCTTCCCCGCAGGGCGGCCGCCCGCACGATGGGAGTGACATGGCACAGGCTCGTCCTGGCGACGCCCCTTTGATCCACGACCTCATAGGTATCGGCTTCGGGCCGTCCAATGTGGCCATGGCGATCGCGCTCAGCGAGCACAACGCAGGCGTCGCCCCCGAGGAAGCGGTCACCGCCCACTTCTTCGAGCAGCAGCCGCGCTTCGGATGGCACCGGGGCATGCTCATCGACGACGCGACCATGCAGGTGTCCTTCCTCAAGGACCTGGTCACGCTCCGGAACCCGGCCAGCCAGTACAGCTTCCTGTGCTACCTCCAGAGCCAGGGCCGGCTGATCGACTTCATCAACCACAAGAACCTCTTCCCGCTGCGGGTGGAGTTCCACGACTACTTCGAGTGGGCCGCCCGCAAGGTCGACGACATGGTCTCCTACGGCCATGAGGTCGTCGGCGTCATGCCGGTCGTCCGCGACGGCGCGGTGGAGTACCTGGACGTCACGGTCCGGTCGGCGGAGGGGCTCGCGGTCCACCGCGCCCGCAACCTCGTCATCGGCACCGGTCTGCGGCCCCTCATGCCGGAGGGTGTGGAGCGCTCCGAGCGGGTCTGGCACAACTCCGAACTCCTCGCGAAGGTCGACGGGTTGGAGGGCAGCTCGCCGTCGCGCTTCGTCGTCGTGGGCGCCGGGCAGAGCGCCGCCGAGAACGTCGCCTACCTCCACCGGCGCTTCCCCGAGGCCGAGGTCTGCGCCGTCTTCTCCCGCTACGGCTACAGCCCGGCCGACGACAGCAGCTTCGCCAACCGGATCTTCGACCCGGCGGCCGTCGACGAGTTCTTCGCCGCGCCGGAGAACGTCAAGCGCCGGCTGATGGACTACCACGGGAACACCAACTACTCCGTGGTGGACATCGACCTGATCGACGACCTGTACCGGCAGATGTACCAGGAGAAGGTGCTCGGCAGCGAGCGCCTGCGCTTCCTCAACGTCTCCCGGCTCACCGACGTCAAGGACGCGCAGGGCAAGGTGCGGGCCACCGTCACCTCTCTCGTCACCGGGGAGGAGACCCTCCTGGACGCGGACGTCGTGGTGTTCGCCACCGGCTACAGCCCCGCCGACCCCGTCGCCCTGCTCGGCGAGGTCGCGGACCGCTGTCTGCGCGACGACGAGGGCCGGATCCGCGTCGAGCGCGACTACCGCATCGCCACCGACCCCGACCTGCGCTGCGGCATCTACCTCCAGGGCGGCACCGAGCACACGCACGGCATTACCTCGGCGCTGCTGTCCAACACCGCCATCCGGGTCGGCGAGATCCTCGACTCGCTGGTCGGGCGGGGCCCGGTCCCCTCGGCGGGGGCGCGGACGGTCACCGACGGCACCAGCAGCACCGCGCGCTAGTCCGATCCAGGCGATCCGAGGGATAACGTACGTCGACATGGGCACGACAGCAGTGGAGCGACCCACGTCCGAGGCCCCGACACAGGCCCGCAGAAGGCGAGTTGTGGGTCTCGGCGTGCTGGTGGCGATCCTCGTCGCCGCGGGGGTGGTGTCGTTGGCGGTGGGTGCGCGCGCGTTGAGTCCCGGCGAGGTGTGGCACGGGCTGTTCGCGGCGCCCGAGTCCGACCGGCGGCTCACCGAGATCCGGCTCATCGTGCAGACCGTACGGGTGCCCCGGACGGTGCTCGCGATCGTCGCGGGCATCGCCCTGGGCGTGGGCGGCGCCCTGATCCAGGGCTTCACCCGCAACCCGATCGCCGACACGGGCCTGCTGGGGGTGAACTCCGGCGCGTCCTTCGCCGTCGTCACGGCGATCTCCGTGTTCGGGTTCTCCCACCCCTTCCAGTACGTCTGGTTCGCCTTCCTCGGCGCGGCGCTCGCCGGTGTCGTCGTGTTCGGCCTGGCCAGCATCGGCCGGGGCGCCGGCAACCCGCTGACCCTCGCCCTGGCCGGGCAGGGGGTCACGGTGTTCCTCGCGGCGATGACCACGGCGGTCGCGCTGTCGGACCAGAAGTCCCTGAACGCGCTGCGGTTCTGGAACGCGGGCTCCGTGGCCGGGATCGGCTTCGACGTCATCGGGCCGGTGACCGCGTTCATCGTGGTCGGCCTGGTGCTGGCGCTCACCACCCTGCCCACCGTCAACCTGCTGAACCTCGGCGAGGACGTGGCGCGCGGGCTGGGCGTGAACATCGCGCTGAGCCGGACCGTCGGCATCGCCGCCATCACCCTGCTGGCGGGCGCGGCGACGGCTGCCTGCGGCCCCATCGCCTTCCTCGGGCTCATGGTGGCCCATGTGGCCCGGTACCTCACCGGACCCGACTACCGGTGGCTCGTCCCGTACGCCGGACTGCTCGGCGCCGTCGTGCTGCTGGTCTGCGACATCGTCGGACGGCTGGTGGTGCGCCCCGGGGAACTGGACGCGGGCGTCCTCGTCGCCCTGCTCGGCGCGCCGTTCTTCGCGGGGCTCGTGTGGCTCGGAAAGTTCAAGAACGCATGAACGGGACGGACGTGAAACCTTCGGTGGCGCCGGGCCTCAGGCTCGGCGGGGTGTCGTTCGTCTGGCGGCCCTGGCTCGTCCTGGTCACGCTGCTGCTGGCGGCGGTCACCTTCCTGGTGTTCTGCCTGTCCATCGGCGTCGGGGACTTCCCCGTCAGCCTGCCCCGGGTCGTCGCCACGATCCTCGGCCGGGGCGACCAGGTCGACGAGTTCGTCATCATGGATCTGCGGATGCCGCGCGCCCTGGCCGGGGTGGTGGTGGGGATCGCGCTCGGGGTGTCCGGGGCGATCACGCAGTCGATCGCGCGCAATCCGCTGGCAAGCCCGGACATCCTCGGGATCACCGGCGGCGCCGGGGCGACCGCGGTGTTCCTGGTGACGGTGTCGGGCGGGACCGCCGCGGCGATCGTCGACTCCGTGGGTGTGTCCGCGGCCGCGCTCGTGGGCGGCCTCGGCACCGGGCTGCTGGTGTACTTCCTGGCCTGGCGGCGCGGGATCGACGGCTTCCGGCTGATCCTCATCGGCATCTCGGTGAGCGCGGTGACGGAGGCGATCACCACCTGGCTGCTGGCCACGGCCGACATCAGGGACGTGGCCCAGTCCCAGGCCTGGCTGGTCGGCTCGCTGGACAACCGGTCCTGGAGCGAGGTCCATGTGGCGCTCTGGGGCACGCTCGCGCTCCTGGCCGTGGTGGCGTGCCTGTCGTTCCAGTTCAAGCCCCTGCACCTCGGCGACGACGTCGCGGCGGGCCTGGGCGTGCGCCATGCGGCGGTCCGGGCGGCCCTCCTGCTGTGCGCGGTCCTGCTGGCCGGCGTGGCGGTGAGCGCGGCGGGCCCGGTCCCGTTCGTCGCCCTGGTGGCCCCGCAGGCGGCGATGCGGCTGACCCGGTCCCCCACACCGCCGATGCCGGCCTCCGGTGTGGTGGGCGCCCTGCTGCTCACCGGCTCGGACCTGCTCGCGCGTACGGCCCTCCCCGTCAGTCTTCCGGTCGGTGTGGTCACCGCCGCGATCGGCGGCCCCTTCCTCGTCCATCTGCTGGTGCGGGCGAACCGCAGATAGCTGACACTACGTTAGGTAAGCCTGAACAAGGGGGCCTTGTGGTCGCTCAGTCCATCACCGGCGTCGAGACCGGGACCGGTACAGCCGATACAGCCGATACGGCCGCGAGGCTGGCGGCGCGGGGTGTCACGGTCGGGTACGGCGCCCGGACCGTGATCGAGGATCTCGACGTGGCGGTACCGCCCGGCGTGATCACCACGATCATCGGCCCCAACGGCTGCGGGAAGTCCACCCTGTTGCGGACCCTGGCGCGGCTGCTCAAACCGTCCGGCGGGACGGTCGTGCTGGACGGCGAGGACATCGCCGGGCTCAGGACGAGGGACGTGGCGAAGAAGCTCGGTCTGCTGCCGCAGGCGCCGGTCGCGCCGGAGGGGCTGACGGTGTCCGACCTGGTCGCCCGGGGCCGCCATCCGCACCAGAGCTGGCTGCGGCAGTGGTCCTCGGACGACGCCGCGGTGGTGGAGCGGGCGCTCGCCATGACCGGGGTGTCCGATCTGGCCGGCCGGGCGGTCGACACCCTGTCCGGCGGGCAGCGGCAGCGGGTCTGGATCTCGATGACCCTGGCCCAGGGCACCGACCTGCTGCTGCTCGACGAGCCGACCACCTATCTGGACCTGGCGCACGCGATCGACGTGCTCGACCTGGTCAGCGACCTCCAGGGCTCGGGCTGCACCGTGGTCATGGTGCTGCACGACCTCAATCTGGCCGCCCGCTACAGCGACCACCTCGTCGTGATGCGGTCCGGGTCGATCCTGGCGCAGGGGCACCCGCGCGACGTCATCACGGCCGAACTGCTCCACGAGGCGTTCGGGCTGCGCGCCCAGGTGATCGAGGACCCGGTGGGGGACCGGCCGCTCATCGTGCCGATCGGGCGTACGCACGTCCAACTCGGCTAGATCACAATAAAGTTGAAGAAGTTAGGCTAGGCTAACCTAACTTTCATGCGGTACGGTTTGCCTGCCCTTACCCGGGGCGTACTGGACAGCGCGAACAGCAAGGGGAATGACGGATGCTCCTCCACAGAACGACGCGCAGGACGCCGTGGCGGCGGCTCGCGGCGACCCTGTCCGCCGCGGCGCTCGGCGTCGGCCTCCTCGCGGGGTGCGGATCGGACTCGGACACGGACACGGCCGACAAGGCGGGCGACGCCACCTCGACCACCGCGGCCGGAGCCTTCCCGGTCACCGTGGAGCACGCGTTCGGCAGCACGACGGTCAAGAAGGCCCCCGAACGGGTCGTCACCGTCGGCTACACCGACGACCAGACCGTCCTGGCCTTCGGCATCAAGCCCGTCGGCATGGTCGACCAGTACCCGAACCCCACCGGCCAGAGCCCCGACATCAACACCCAGTGGCCCTGGGTCAAGGACAAGTGGGGCGACACCAAGCCCGAGGTCATCATGAAGAACGGTGACTCCGGCCCCAACTACGAGAAGATCGCCGCGCTGCGCCCGGACCTGATCATCGCGGTCTACTCCGAGGTCGACCAGGCCGCCTACGACAAGCTCTCCAAGATCGCTCCCACGGTGGGCCGTACCAAGGCCGAGAAGGAGCCGTTCAGCGCGCCCTGGCAGGACAACGCCCTCCAGATCGCCAAGGCCCTCGGCAAGGCCGACGAGGGCCAGAAGATGGTCGACGACATCCAGGCCAAGCTCGACGCGGCGAAGACGGCCCACCCCGAGTTCGCCGGCCAGAAGGCCGTGGTGCTGTCCTGGTACGAGAACTCCGTGGCGCCGTTCACCTCCACCGACGTCCGCGGACGGCTCGTGACCGGCCTCGGCTTCACCTACCAGACCGAGATCGACAAGATCGCGGACGGCAGCTTCTACACCAAGCTCTCGCCCGAGCGCGTCGACCTCGTCGACGTCGACCACATCTTCGTCATCAACGACCAGGCCGACACGGACGCGCTGAAGAAGTTCAAGCTGTTCGCCAACCTCGACGCCGTGAAGAAGGGCAACGTGTCCTACCTGCTCGACAGCGAGGGCCCGGCGGTCGGCGCGGCCATCTCCCAGGGCACCCTGCTGTCGATGCCGTACGCGATCGACGAACTCGTCAAGTCGGCGGCCGGCCAGTAGATGTCGACCGACACGCGCGCGGCCCCCGTGACCCTGCGTACCGCGTCCGGACGCGAGGCCACCCGATGGGTCACGGCGCACTGCCGCGAGGTGCCCTGGCTGACCACGGCCACCGTGCTCACCACGGTGGCCGGGGCGGCGCTCCAGGTGCTCCCCGTGCTCCTGCTCGGCCGGGTGGTCGACGGGGTCGTCGAGGGCGAGTCCCGCTCGATCCTCGTCACCGTCGGCGTACTGATCGGGGCCGCCGCGCTGCTCGGCGCGGCGGCCACCGCGGTGTCCACCTATCTGATCGGACGGCTCGGCGCGGACCTGCTCGCCCGGCTGCGGGAGGGCGCCGTCCGCGCGGTGCTCGGCATGCCGAGCGCACGTATCGAGGAGGTCGGCCGGGGAGACGTCCTCTCCCGGGTCGGCGACGACGTGGCCGTCCTCTCCAAGGGCATCCGTACGGCCGTCCCCACGGTGTTCTCGGCCGGGGTGCTGGTCACCATCGCCACGGCCGGCATGTTCGGACTGGACTGGCGGCTGGGCCTGGCCGGCGCCGCGGCCCTCCCGGCGTACGCGCTGGCCCTGCGCTGGTACCTGCCCCGCTCCGCGCCCCTCTACCGGCAGCAGCGGATGGCCCAGGCCGACCGCGCCCAGGCCCTGATCAGCGGTCTGGACGGGATCGGCACGGTGCGGGCCTACCGCCTGGAGGACGCCTTCCGCGAGAAGGTCACCGCCGAGTCCTGGCGGGTGCGCAACCTCGGCATCGACGTGTTCCGGTTCTTCGGCCGGTTCGTCGGCCGGGAGAACCGCGCCGAGTTCATCGGGCTGGTCCTGATCCTCCTGGTCGGCTACGGCCTGCTGGAGGCGGACGCCGCCACCCTCGGCGAGGTGTCCGCGGCGCCGCTGCTGTTCCACCGGCTGTTCACCCCGCTGGGCCTCATCATGTTCACCTTCGACGAGGCGCAGAAGTCGGGCGCGAGTCTGACCCGGCTGGTCGGTGTGCTCGGGGAGGCCGCCGAAGGGCGGCTCGTGGGCGACCCGGCCGTCGCGCCGGCGGATCCCGCGCCCCTGCCGGTGCGGGTGAAGGGGCTGACGTTCCGCTACCCCGGCACCGACGAGCCGGTCCTCAGGGACGTCGACCTCACGATCCCGGCCGGCGGTTCGCTCGCCCTGGTGGGCGCGACGGGCGCCGGCAAGACGACCCTGGCCGCGCTGATCGCGGGCATCGGCACCCCGACGTCCGGGTCCGTGCGCGTCGGGTCGACCGACCTCGCCGGTCTGGACGAGGCCGGGGCGCGGGCCCTGGTGAGCATCCTGACCCAGGAGACCCATGTGTTCTCCGGTCCGCTCGCCGACGATCTGCGGCTGGCCGCCCCGCAGGCCACCGACGGTGAACTGATGGGCGCGCTGCGCCGGGTCGGCGCCGGCGCGTGGGCGGAGGCGCTGCCCGACGGCCTGAACACCGCGGTCGGCGAGGGCGGCGAGCGGCTGGACGTCACCAAGGTCGCCCAACTCGCCCTGGCGCGGCTGGTGCTGGCCCGCTCACCCGTCGTCGTGCTCGACGAGTCGACCGCGGAGGCGGGCAGCGAGGGCGCCGCCGAACTGGAGCGGGCCGTCCTGGCCGCGTGCTCCGGGCGGACCACCCTGTTCGTGGCGCACCGGCTCACCCAGGCCATGGCGGCCGACCGGATCGCCGTACTGGACGCGGGACGCGTGGTCGAACAGGGCACGCACGACGAACTGGTGGCGGTGGGCGGCCGCTACGCACGACTGTGGCGTGCCTGGCGAGAAGGCAGTTGACCGGCCCCACGCCAGGCAGCCCTCCGTTATGTGAGGCAACTTTCATGCTCAGAAGGGGCGTTGAGTCGTCGATGGAATCGAGCGCTCGTCTCGTACTGCTGTCCACCGATCGCCTTTCCGACGTACGCCGGCGCATCGGCGACCACTCCGACCGGACCGTCGCCGAAGCGTGCGCCATCGGGCTGGCGTACTGGGCGACGGGCCTGAGTCCCGACGGCATCGACCTCACCCCCGGAACGCTCTTCGCCGACGTCCTCGGCTGGGTCGACAACGGCGGTGCGGCGCCCGCCGGCTGGGAGGTGGGCGCGGACGGACGCGGCATCACCGTCCCCGAGGGCGTCCACCGGGCCGACGCCCAGCTCGCCCTGGACGACCTGGCCGACTTCCCCGACCGGACCCTCGGCACGATCGGCCCGTCCAGTGTGGCGGCGCGGCTCGCCACCCTGGCCGAATGGAACGACAACCGGGCCGACCGCCTCCGCCCCACCCTCGTGGAGATGTTCCGCGAACAGGCCCGCACCCGGCCCGACGCCGTCGCCGTCGTCGACGAGCACCGCACACTGACCTACCGTCAGGTCGCCGAGCTGTCGAGCCAGTTGGCCCACCATCTGCTCGAACGCGGCCTCACCGCCGAGCAGGTCGTCGGGATCTCCCTCGGGCGCTCCGCCGACATGGTCGTCGGGCTGCTCGCCGTGCTCCAGGCGGGCGGCGCCTTCGTCCCGCTGGACCCGCAGTGGCCCGCCGCGCGCCGGGCCGTCGTCATCGAGGACGCCCGGGTCGTCCTCCAGCTGGACGCCTCGGGCGAGGCCGCCCCGGGCGAACCGGACGCCGTGGCCGTCGACCTCGGCGACTGGCGGTTCGGCGCGTACCCCACCGGCGGGACCGGCGTCACGGTGCCCGGCGACGCCCTGGCCTACGTCATCTTCACGTCCGGCTCCACCGGGCGGCCCAAGGGCGCGATGATCCGGCACGAGGCGATCAGCGAGCGTCTGCTGTGGCAGGTGCACGAGATCCTGCGCTTCGGCCACGACGACGCCTCGCTGTTCAAGGCGCCGCTGTCCTTCGACATCTCCATCAACGAGATATTCCTGCCCCTGGTGTCCGGCGGCCGGCTGATCGTGCTGCGGCCCGGCGGCGAACGCGACCCGCACCATCTGCTGGGCGTGATCGCCGAGCAGCGCGTCACCTTCACCTACCTCGTCTCGTCCATGCTGGACGTCCTGCTGGAGATCGCGGGCGAGTCGGGGCGGCTGGACAGCCTGCGGCACGTGTGGTGCGGCGGCGAGGTCCTGACCCCGGAGCTGTACGAGCGCTTCCGCACCCGGCTCGACATCCCCATGTACCACGGCTACGGCCCCGCCGAGACCACCATCGGCGTCTCGCACGTCATCTACCGGGGCGCGGCCGAGCGCCTGTCGACGTCGATCGGCAGGGCCAACCCGAACACCCAGCTCTACGTCCTGGACGACGAACTGCGCCCGGTCCCGGTGGGCGCCGGCGGCGAACTGTACGTGGGCGGCTTCCTGCTGGGGCGCGGATACGTCAACGCACCCGGTCTGACCGCCTCCCGGTTCGTCGCGAACCCCTTCGCCGCCGACGGCTCCCGGCTCTACCGGACCGGCGACCTCGCGCGCTTCAACGCCGACGGGTCGCTGGACTTCCTCGGCCGGGCCGACAACCAGATCAAGATCCGCGGCATGCGGCTGGAGATCGAGGACGTCGAGGTCGCGCTCGCGGAGCACCCCGGCGTCCGGCACACCTGTGTCGTCGCGAAGAAGAACACGGCGGGCGGCACCTACCTCGTCGGATACGTCATCCCGGCCGCCGGGAGCGAGGACCTGCGGGCGGACGACGTCACGGCCTGGGCCGCCGCGCACATGGTGGAGTACATGGTGCCCGCCCATGTCGTCGTCCTGACGGAGTTCCCGCTCACCGCCAACGGCAAGCTCGACCGGGCCGCGCTCCCCGAGCCCGTGATCGGCACGGACGGGCTCGTGCGGCCCGTCACCGAGGAGGAGCGGGCGGTCTGCGCGGCCGTCGCGGCCGTGCTGCGGCTCGACGAGGTCGGCGTCGACCAGAACTTCTTCAAGCTCGGCGGGGACAGCATCCTCGCCATCTCCCTGCTCAGCGCGCTGCGCGAGGCCGGGCTGCATGTCACGGCACGGCAGATCTTCACCCACGGCACGGTGGGCGCGCTGGCCGCGGTGGCGAGCCGTGAGGACGTCTCCGCCGTCGACCACCGCGATGTCGCCACCGGATCCGTCGTGGGATCCCCCGTCGTGCAGTGGCTCGGCGAGACCACCGACGCCGTCGACGGCTTCGTCCAGTCGGTGGTGCTGACCACCCCCGCGGACCTGACCGCGGACGCCCTCGACGCGATCCTCACCGCCGTGGTCCGCCGGCACGACATGCTGCGCGCCAGGCTGGTGCGCGGCGAGCCCTGGAGCTTCGAGATCCCCGGGCCCGACCGGGCCGTGGCGGGCTGGGAGGAGAGCGACCGGCCGCTCGACGCGTGCGTAGCCCTCGCCACCGCCGGGCTCGACCCGGCGGACGGCGCGATGCTGCGGGCCGTCTGGCGCCGCGCGGCACGCCAACTGGTCCTCGTCGCCCACCACGTGGTGATCGACGGGGTCTCCTGGCGGATCCTGATGGACGACCTGGCCACCGCCTGGCGGCAGCACACCGCGGGCTCCCCGGTCGCACTGCCCCCGGCGGGCACGTCCTTCCGGCGCTGGACCCAACTCCTCGAGCGCGCCGCGTTCGACGCCGACAGCGCGTACTACCGCCAGCCCCTGCCGGGCGAGGACCGCCCGGTGGGCCGGCGTGCCCCGTCCGCGACCGACACCGTCGCGAAGGAGCGGCTGCGGACGGTCTCGGTCGGCCCGGAGATCACGGCCGCGCTGCTCGGCGAGATCCCCGCGAAGTTCCACGCCGGCGTCAACGACGTCCTGCTGACAGGGCTCGCCGTCGCCCTAGCCCGGTGGCGCCGCGACCTCGGCCAGCGGCAGACCTTCGCGCACATCGAACTGGAGGGCCACGGCCGCGAGGCCGCGTTCGTGGCGCCCTCCGCCGGCTTCGAGCCCGAACTGTCCCGGACCGTGGGCTGGTTCACCACCCTGTTCCCCGTGACCGTCGACCCCGGGGACACCGCCGACTTCACCGCGCCCTCCTATCTGGCCGCCGCGCTCAAGGCGGTCAAGGAGGACCTCGCCCGGGTGCCGGACAACGGCGTGTCGTACGGCGCCCTGCGGTACCTGGCCCAGGCCGAGTTCGAGGCACCCGCCCCCCAGGTGCTCTTCAACTACCTAGGCCGCTTCGACGCCGGCGCCCCCGGCGACTGGCAACTCGCCCACACGACAGGCCAGTTGGGGGAGAGGCGCGACCCGGACATGCGTCTGCCGCGCCCCCTGGAGTTCAACGCCATCGCGGAACCCGCCGCGAACGGCGCGTACGAGCTGGTCACCACCGTCTCCTGGCCCGAGGGGATGTTCACCGACGACGACATCACCGCCCTCGGCGGGTACTTCCGGACGGCCCTGGCCGGACTCGCCGCGCTGGACGAAGGCGGCCACTCGCCCAGCGACTTCGACCTGGTGCGGCTCACCCAGGCCGACGTCGACGCCCTCGACGGCCCCGACCTGCTGGACGTCCTGCCGCTGACCCCGCTCCAGGAAGGCCTCTACTTCCACTCCGTCTTCGACGACGACTCGGCGGGCTCCTACGTCGAGCAGCAACTGCTCACGCTCGACGGCGAGGTGGACGCGGACCGGCTGGAGGCGGCGGCCACCCGGCTGCTCACGCTCTACCCCAACCTCGCGGCCCGCTTCACGGCCCTCGCCGACGGCCGGGTGGTCTCCGTCCTGGAGAGCGGGGCACGGGCGCCCTTCCGCACCCTGGACCGCCCCGGCATCACCGACGCCGATCTGCGCGCGTTCGCCGAACGGGACCGCCGCGCCGGGTTCGACCTCGCGACCGGCCCGCTGATGCGGTACACCCTCGTCCGCGGGGGCCCCGGCCGTGACGTCCTGGTGCAGACCGTGCACCACATCATCGCCGACGGCTGGTCGGTACCGCCGATGCTCCGCGCGCTGCTGGCCGAGTACCACGCGCCCGGGACCGGGTACCCCCTCGGCGGCTTCCCCGACTACGTGCGCCGGCTCGCCGGACACGACGAGGACGAGAGCGACCGCGTCTGGCGCGAGCAGCTCACCGACCTGCCCGGCCCCTCCCTGGTCGCCGAGGGCCACACCCCCTCCGACCGTTTCGCGGACACCGTCCTGGAGCCGGAGGACGACATCGACGCGGCCGCCCGGTCGGCCGGGGTGCCGCTCAGCGTGGCCGTGCACAGTGCCTGGGCGGTGACACTGGGCTCCGTCCTGCACGGCGGCGACGTCGTGTTCGGCTCCACCGTGTCCGGCCGCGACCTCGACCTGCCCGGCATCGAGGACATGGTCGGCCTGTTCATCAACACGATCCCCGTGCGGGCCCGTTGGGCCGCGGGCACCACCGCGCACGAGCTGCTCGCCTCGGTGCGGGAACACCAGAGCGCGGTGCTGCCGCACCAGCACGTCTCGCTGGCGAGGATCGGCCGGCTCGCCGGTGCCGGCTCCCTGTTCGACACCCTGGTGGTGTTCGACGTCGCCACCGACGTGGCGGGTCTGCGGCGGCCCGGCGACACCCTGGCCGTCACCGGCATCGTCAACGAGGGCGCCCCGCACTACCCGTTGACGCTGGTCGTCGAGCGCACCCCCGACGGCCGGGTCCGCTTCAACCTGATCCACGACGGTGAGCTGATCCGCGAGACGAGCGCCCGCTCGCTCCTGCACGCCTTCGCCCGGACCCTCACCGGCCTGCTCACCCGGCCGGACGCCCCGGTCACCGACCTCGCGCGGGAGAACGACCGGCGTCCCGCGCCCCTCACGCCCACCACGCTCGGCGGACTCCTCGACGCCGCCGCGCGCCGCGACCCGGCCGCCACCGCCGTGACCCAGTGCGCCCTCGACGGCGCCACCCGCTCCCTGACCTACGGCGAACTCGTCGCCGCGAAGGACGAGTTGGCCGCGACACTGCGCGCGGCCGGGGTCGGACCGGGCAAGCGGGTCGCCGTCGCCGTCCCCCGCTCCGTCGAGCAGGTCGTCGCCCTGGTCGCGATCGTCGCCGCGGGCGGCGCGTATGTGCCGCTGGACCTCGCGTACCCCGACGAACGGCTGGAGTACATCCTCGCGGACGCCGCTCCCCAGGTGGTCCTCGTGGACCGCGACCAGCGCGACCGTTTCACGCGGCTGCTGGTCCGGGCGGACGTCCCGGCGCGGGTGCTGGTGCAGGGCGACACACCGGAACCGGGGCAGGTCACCGCCACGCTCCCCGCCGAGGCCGGCTGGCACGATCCCGCGTACGTGATCTACACCTCCGGCTCCACCGGCCGGCCCAAGGGCGTCGTCGTCCCGCACTCCAGCGTGGTGACCCTGCTCGGCAACACCCGGCCCGCCATGGACTTCGGCCCGCGGGACGTCTGGGTCCAGTTCCACTCCTTCTCCTTCGACTTCGCGGTCTGGGAGCTGTGGGGCGCGCTGGCGCACGGCGGTGAACTGCTGGTGCCCGAGTACGGGCTGACCCGCTCCCCGGTCGACTTCCACCGGCTGGTCCGCGAGCGCGCGGTGACCGTGCTCAACCAGACGCCGTCGGCGTTCTACCAGTTCATCGAGGCCGACCGGCACGCGGACGAGCCGCTGCCCGCACTGCGCCGGATCATCTTCGGCGGCGAGGCGCTGGACCTCGGACGGCTGCGCGGCTGGGTCGAACGGCACGGCACCGCCACGCCCGAGCTGGTCAACATGTACGGCATCACCGAGACCACCGTCCATGTCACCCACCGGGTGCTGACCGACGCGGACTTCGCCGGAGACGACGAGGTCAGCCCCATCGGCGGGCCGATCCCCGGCCTGGCCGTCCATCTCCTCGACGACCGGCTCCGGCCGGTCCCACCGGGGAAGGTGGGCGCCATCTACGTGGCCGGCGACCAGGTGTCGCTCGGTTATCTGGGCCGGCCCGGGCTCACGGCGGGCCGGTTCGTGGCGAACCCGTTCACGGGCGACGGCTCCCGCATGTACCACACGGGCGACCTCGCCCGCCGTACCCTCGACGGCGAGCTCGAATTCACCGGACGCGCCGACGACCAGGTCCAACTCAAGGGATTCCGCATCGAGTTGGGCGAGGTCGAGAACGCGGTCCGCGGGCTGGACGGGGTGGTCGACGCGGCCGTCACCGTCGCGGCCGACGGCGACCACCTGGTGGCGCACGTCGTGGGCCGGGTCCCCGACGACCTCACCGCCCAGCTGTCGGCGAAATTGCCCGTGCACATGGTGCCGAGCCGGGTACTGACGCTGGACGCCCTGCCTTTGACGGTAAACGGCAAACTGGACCGCAAGACCCTGGCGGCCGGCGCGGCAGCGCCGCCGCCCAGGGGCGCGGGGAACTGCGCGACCAGCCACGGAGCACCCGCAGACGAAACGACCGCACTCCCCGCACTCATCCGCATCTTCACCGAGGTACTGCAGGACACCGACACAACCCCCGACACCGACTTCTTCCGCGCCGGAGGCGACAGCATCGTCGCCATCACCCTGATCAACCGCGCCAGGGCGCTCGGCCTGTCGATCGCACCTCGCGACGTGTTCCTGCACCGGACCCCGCGCGCGCTCGCCGCACACCTCACGGCAACGGCACCGCAGGTCACGGCGGCCCCCACACCCGACCGGCGCGAGGACGGCCCGCTGACACCGACGCCGATCATCCTGCGCCGACGCGAACTGGGCGGCTCCCTCGCCCGGTTCGCCCAGGCCCGCACCCTGGTGGCCCCCGAGGGCACCGGGTTCGCCGACGTCGAGCGCGCCGCGCGCACCGTCGTGGCCGCGCACGCGGCGCTGCGGCTCCGGCTGCGGACCGAGCACGGCGTCTGGACCCTGCGGACCGAACCCTCCGGCGGGATCACCGTCGTACGGCCGGACACGACCGACGCCACGACGGCGGCGAACGAGGCCGCCGGACGGCTCGACCCCGAGGCGGGGGAGGTCGTCGCGTTCTCGTGGCTGGAGGGGAGCCGGACCCTGGTGGTCACCGTGCACCACCTCGCCGTCGACGCGGTGTCCTGGCTGGTCCTGCTGGACGACCTGGCGACCGCCCTGCGCGCGGAGCCCCTGGCACCGCCGACCACCTCGTACGCCGAGTACGCCGAGGCGCTCGCCCTCGACTCCGCCCGGACGACCGAGGACCTCGGGCACTGGATCACCACGCTCCAGGCGCCCCCGCTGCTCCCCGCCGTCGACGGGCTCCGCGCGAGGACGGTCGTCCTCGCGCCCGACCCGACCGACCGGCTGACCCGGATCGCGCCCACCGCGCTCGGCATCGGCCTCACCGAACTGCTGTGCGGCGCGCTGCGCACCGCCCTCACCCGCGTCCAGCCCGAGCCCACGGACCTGGCGATCGAGCTGGAGCGGCACGGCCGGGTCCCGGTCCGCGAACACCACGACTACACCCGTACGGTCGGCTGGTTCACCGCGATCGCGCCCGTGCGGCTCACCGCGCACACCGATCCGGTCGCCGCGGCGCGTGAACTCGTCGCACGCCAGCCGGACGAGCGGGTGCACGCCGGCTACGGCCGGCTCCGGTACCTCGACCCGCAGACGGCCCCGCTGCTGACCGCCCGCCCGCAGGTGCTGTTCAACTACCTCGGCCGGGGCAGCGAGTCGCAGGCGGTGCACATCACCGGCGGCGACGAGGGCAGCCGGTACGCCGTCGAGGTGAACGCCTGGCTCGACGCCACCACCGGAAGCCTGCACGCGGCCTTCACGCTCGCCGAGGGCGTCCCCGACGAGATCCTCGACCACTGGCGCGGCGCGCTGGAGCACCTCGCCGACGTCTCCGCGACGGCCGAGCGCACGGCACCGGTCACCCCCCTCCAGCGGGGCCTGTACTTCCAGGCGCAGCTCGCGGGCTCGGCCGGGCACTACGTCGCGCAGAGCTGGTTCACCTTCGACCGGCGCCTGGATCCGGACGCGCTCGCCGAGGCGATGGCGTACGTGATCGCACGGCACCCGGTCGTCGGCGCCGGCTTCACCACCGACGACGACGGCAACCCGGTGCAGGTCCTCGGGGCGGGCCGCCGGGTCGGGGTCCGCACCCTCGAACTCGCCACGGACGCCGAGGTCGAGGAGCTGCGCGCCCGCGACCGCGACACGGGCTTCGACCCGGCCGAGCCGCCGCTGATCCGGCTGACCCTGGTCCGGCTGCCCGACGGCCGCGACGGCCTGCTGCTCAGCTACCACCTGCTGCTGTGGGACGGCTGGTCCCGCGAGATCGTGCTGCGCGACCTGTTCGACGCCTACGAGGCGGTCGTCGCGGGCGAGCCGCCGGTACCGGTCCCGGCCGTGCCGAGCTTCGAGGACCACGCGCGGGCGCTCGCCGCCCGGGACGCCGTCGCGGCGGAACGCTTCTGGGCGGAGCACCTGGCAGCCCTGCCCGGCCCGACCCTGCTCGCCGGACCGGCGCCGGTGTTCTCGGACGACCTGCCGCGCGCGCTGGTGCACACCCTGAGCGCCGCCCGGTCGGAGCTGCTGGCACAGGCCGCCAGGACCCACGGCGTCACCCTGAACTCGGTGCTGACCGGCGCGTTCGGTCTGATGCTGGGTGCCCGCACGGGCCGCGGTGACGCGGTGTTCGGGGTGACCGTCTCGGGCCGCGAGGGCGAGGGGCTGGAGGACGTCGTCGGCGTGCTGCTCAACACCGTGCCGATGTGGACGCGGGCCCGGCCCCACGACAGGGTCCGCGCCTATCTGTCGGCCGTGCAGGCGGCCCGGGTCGAGGCGATGGAGCACGAGCACCTGGGGCTCGGCGAGATCCAGCGGGCCGGCGGGCACGACACCCTGTTCGACAACCTGTTCGTGCTGCAGAACTTCCTGGACCTGGACGCGTTCGCCGAGATGAACGCCCGGCACGGCATCGTCTCGGTCACGGCGGACGACTCCACCCACTACCCCTTCACCTGGGTCGTCACCCCCGGCGACCGGCTCACGGTCAAGCTGGAGTACCGCGACGGCGACGCCGAGGGCGCCCGCCGGCTCCTCGACGACTATCTGCGCGTGCTGGACGACCTGGCCCGGGCGACCGGTCCGGTCGGCGCGCTGCCCGGACCGGCGCCGAGGCCCGTAGGGGAGGAGCGCACGGACATCGGCACGGACACCGTCGTCGACCGGTTCGACCGGGCCGCCGACCGCGACCCCGGGCGGGTGGCGCTGGTCGCCGACGGCGCGACCCTGACCTTCGCCGGGCTGCGAGACCGCAGCCGCGCGGTGGCCGGGGTGCTCGCGGGGCGCGGCATCGGCCCCGAGGCGACCGTGGGGCTCGCGATCCCGCGCTCCCTGGACTCCATCGTGGCCCTGTTCGCCGTCCTGCGTACGGGTGCCGCGTATGTGCCGCTGGAGCTGGACCACCCGGACGAGCGGATCGCCGCGATCGTCGCGGACGCCCGCCCGGAGGTGATCCTCACCGTGAGCCCGGTGGCGCCGCGGCTGACGGGCCTGACCGGCGAGCTGATCGAGCTGGACCGTCCGCTGCCCGCGGCCGAGCCGTATCGGACGTTCGCGCCCGGCGACCCGGACCGGCTGCGGCACCCGGCGTACACGATCTACACCTCCGGCTCGACCGGGAAGCCCAAGGGCGTGGTGACGGAGTACGCAGGTCTCACCAACATGCTGATCAACCATCAGCGCCGGATCTTCGAACCGGTGCTGGCGGACCACGGCCACCGGGTCTTCCGGATCGCGCACACCGTGTCGTTCGCCTTCGACATGTCGTGGGAGGAGCTGCTGTGGCTCGCCGACGGCCACGAGGTGCACATCTGCGACGAGGAACTGCGCCGTGACGCGCCCCGGCTGGTCGCGTACTGCCTGGAGCACGGCATCGACGTCGTCAACGTGACGCCGACCTACGCCCAGCAGCTGGTCGCCGAAGGCCTGCTCGACCACCCCGAACGGCGTCCGGCGCTGGTGCTGCTGGGCGGCGAGGCCGTCACCCCGACGCTGTGGCAGCGGCTCGCGGAGACGCCGGGGACGGTCGGCTACAACCTGTACGGACCCACCGAGTACACCATCAACACCCTCGGCGTCGGCACCTTCGAGTGCGAGGACCCGGTGGTCGGCGTGGCGATCGACAACACCGACGTGTACGTCCTCGACCCCTGGCTGCGGCCGCTGCCGGACGGGGTCCCCGGCGAGCTGTACGTGGCGGGCATCGGCATCGCGCGCGGCTATCTCGGACAGCCCGCCCAGACCGCGCACCGGTTCGTCGCCTGCCCGTTCGGCGCGCCCGGCGAGCGCATGTACCGCACCGGCGACCTGGTGATCCGCCGGCCCGACGGCAACCTCCTGTACCTGGGCCGCACCGACCAGCAGGTCAAGATCCGGGGGCACCGGGTCGAACTCGGCGAGGTCGAGGCGGTGTTCGCCGCCCACCCGGCCGTACGGTTCGTCGCCGCGGTCGCCCAGCCGGACCCGCAGGTCGACGGCTCCCACCGGCTGGCCGCCTATCTCGTGCTGGACGGCGCGGACCTGGCGTCGGTCGCGGCCGAGGTCGGCGCCGGGCTGCCGGACTTCCTGCGCCCGACGCACTACGCCCAGGTCGACGGCATCCCGCTGACCGTGAACGGGAAGGCTGACACGAAGGCACTCCCGGAGGCCAAGCCGCTGGGCGCGCTGACCACGGCGGGGGAGCGGGGCCCCGAGACCGAAACCGAGACCGTGGTGTGCGAGTTCTTCGCCGAGGCACTGGACCTGGACGACGACGAGGTGAGCGCGGTGAGCGACTTCGTGTCCCTCGGGGGGCACTCCATGCTGGCGGTACGGCTGAACGGGCTGCTCCGCCGCGAGTACGGCCCCGTCATCACGATCCGAGACCTGTTCACCCTGCGTACCCCGGAAGCGATTGCGCGCCACATCGATGACCACTCCTGACACCCAGCGGCCCCGCACGGGGCCCGACATCCTGCGCACCGCTCTGCGCCGCAACATCGGCGCCATGGCCGGGGGCACCCTCCTCATGGGCCTGTACCAGGCCGGTGAGACGGCGTTCCCGATCGCGCTCGGCCTGATCGTCGAGCACACCATGCGCCACCGCAGCCTCGGCTCGCTCGGCCTGTCCATCGCCGCGCTGGCCGTGATCATCACGACGGTGTCGCTGTCCTGGCGGTTCGGCATGCGCGTCCTGCAGAAGGCCAACACCACGGAGGCGCACCGCTGGCGGGTGCAGGTCGCGGCCTGCGGACTCCAGCCGGTGGCCCGGGACGTCGACCTCAAGTCCGGCGAGGTGCTGACCATCGCCACCGAGGACGCCGACCAGACCGCCGACATCATCGAGGTGGTGCCGCTGCTGATCAGCTCACTGGTCGCGGTGGTGGTCGCGGCGGTCGCGCTGGGCCTCGCCGACCTCCGGCTCGGTCTGCTGGTGATCGTGGGCACCGTCGCGATCATGGCGATCCTGAGCGTGCTGTCCCGGCGGATCGGCTCCAGCACCCAGGAGCAGCAGGCCCGGGTGGCGCGGGCCGGTGCGAAGGTCGCCGACCTGATCACCGGACTGCGCCCGCTGCACGGCTTCGGCGGCAATCACGCGGCGTTCCGCTCCTACCGGACGGTCAGCACCGAGGCGAAGCACCAGGCGGTCACCGTCGCCAAGGTCAACGGCGCCTACGCGGGCACCGCGCTGGCCCTCAACGCGGTCCTCGCCGGGGCGGTGACGCTGACGGCGGGCTGGCTGGCCTTCGAGGGCCGGATCAACATCGGGGAACTCGTCATGGCCGTCGGGCTGGCGCAGTTCATCATGGACCCGCTGAAGCTGTTCTCGGAGATGCCCAAGTACGTCATGATCGCCCGCGCCTCTGCCGAGCGGATGGCGCTGGTGCTGGCCGCGCCGCCGGTGACGGTCCCGGGGCCGGAGAGCCCGGCCGAGGGCGAGGGACTGGAGATCGACTGCGTACGGTACGGGTCCCTGCGCCGGCTGAAACTCCAGGTGTCCGCCGGTGAGTTCGTCGCGATCGCCGCCTACCAGCCGCGGACGGCCGCCGACCTCGCGTCGGTCCTGGCCGCCGACGTCCCGCCGGACGCGTACGAGGGCGTGGTACGGGTCGGCGGGCGCGAGCTGGCGGACCTCTCCATCGAGGCGCTCCGCGCACACCTGCTGGTGAACCCCTACGACGGGGAGATCTTCGCGGGCACCCTCCGCACCAACATCGACCCGTCGGGCACCAGCCGGCTGGTTCCGGAGGCCGTCGAGGCGTCCATGCTCACCGATGTCGTCGCCCTGCACCGCGAGGGACTGGAGTACGGCGTCCGCGACCGCGGCGCCAACCTCTCCGGCGGGCAGCGCCAACGGCTGTCGCTGGCCCGCGCGTTGGCCGCAGACACCGAGGTCCTGGTGCTGCACGACCCGACGACGGCCGTGGACGCGGTGACCGAACAGCTCATCGCGCGGGGCGTCGCGCGGCTGCGCCGGGGCCGCACCACCCTCGTGATCACCAGCAGCCCGGCCCTGCTGGACGCCGCCGACCGCGTCCTCGTCCTGGACGACGGCGTCATCACGGCCGAGGACACCCACCGCAACCTGCTGGCGACGGACGAGGAGTACTGCGCGGCAGTGGCCAGGTGAGCCGGGTGGGTCAGCCCAGGGCCCAGGCGACATCCCGGAGCAGGGCGTGGCGCCACCCCGCGCGGTCGTGGTCCGACGGTGACCGGGAGACCCGTACGGTGGCGCCGGTCTGCCGGGTCAGGGTCTCGGTCAGCTCGCAGTGGGGCAGCATCCGCCGCTCGTGCTCGCCCACGTCGAACGCGACCCGCAGGCCGGAGAGATCGGGGCGCTCGCGCAGCCGCTCGGCCAGGGCACCGCCGACCGGGCCGCCCAGCGGATCGGCCCGGTCCAGGGCGTCGGGCGTCCACCAGAACGACCCCGACTGGCAGGCGACCCGGGACACCAGCTCCGGGAACTCCAGGGCCGCGTACAGCGCGCTGAGCCCGCCGAGGCTCTGCCCGGCGACCACCAGCCGCTCCGGGTCCGCGGGGGTCCCGGACTCCGCGACCAGGGGCAGCAGTTCGTCGCGGACGGCCTCCCACAGGTCGGGCCGGCACGCGAACTCGGTCACCCGGTCCCTGGCCGGGAGGAACACGAGGGTGACGGGGGGCAGTTCACCGGCGGCGACGGCCGAGTCGAACGCGGTCATGGCCGGGTGCAGATACAGCCAGTCGTCGCCGTCGAGCAGCAGGACGACCGGTCCGCCGCCCCCCGCCGGGTGGATCCGGACGGTCCGCCGTCCGCCGAGCCGGCCGCCGGCCCAGCGGATCCGGGCGAGCGGCACCGGCAGGACGCCGTCGGCGCCGATCTCGGGCCAGTGCGGCTGGGCCGGGGCGTCCGGCGTCGCGGCGATGGACCGGTCACCGCCCGCGCCGACCGGGTTGAGGGGGTCGGCGTACGTCTCGTCCCCCGCGAGGAACTGGTAGGTGACCCGCAGCCGGGCGGGCATGCGGACCTCGGCGTACCAGCAGTCCGAGGCGCCCCAGCGGCGCAGCGGCACCGGCTGCGACCAGCTCTCGAAGCCGACGCTCGCCTCCTGCCCGCGCCACAGGAACAGGGTGCGCCAGCCGCCGTCCTCGGCGGGGACCGACGCGGGCGCTCCCGCCGCCGCCCAGAACGCGTCGGTGCCGGGTGTGCCGGACAGCCCGAACTCGGCGAAGCCGTCTGTCATTTCGGCCGGGAGGCCCCGCATGAACGTCTCCTTGTGAGGGGGAAGGGGGAGAGGTTAGGCTCATTCCAATTAGGCGAGGCTAACCTAATCTTGACCTTTCCGGGAGGCACTCAGCATGAGCACCAACCCCTTCGACGACGCCGACGGCCGTTTTCTGGTCCTGGTCAACGACGAGGGCCAGCACTCGCTCTGGCCGTCCTTCGCCGAGGTGCCCGGAGGGTGGACGGCCGTCCTCGGCGAGACCGGCCGGGAGGCGTGCCTGGAGTACATCGAGGCCAACTGGACCGATCTGCGGCCCCGTTCGCTCGCCGCGTCCGGGGATGCCTGACCGTCACCGGAGTGGATCGGACGGTTAGGTAAGGCTACCCTTATCTTCCGTGACTCCGACCACGGCTACGCCGCACCCCGTCCCGCCGTACGCGCACCCCTTGGTGGCACCGCCGGTGCGTGCCGCGCGCCGCGAGGACGCCGCCGCCCTCGCCGCTCTCTCCCTTCCGTTCGTGGAGTCGGGAGCGCTGCGGGAGCGGCCCCTCGCGCTGTACGCGGCCCACGCGGCCGACTTCACCGTCGTGGAGGCCCTCGACGGCACCCTCGAAGGGTGTCTGGGGCTGCGGGTGCACCGGCACCGCGAGCACGGCCCGGCCGGCGTCCTCTACAACTTCTGCGTGGCCCGGCACCGGCAGGGCTGCGGCACCGGGGCGCACCTGCTGGAGGCGGCCCTGACCCGGGCCCGCACCCTGTCGCTGGGCGCCCTGTTCACGGCGACGACCGGCGGGGGACACCTCTTCCTGCGCCACGGCTTCACGCCGGAGGGCCCCCGTCCGGCACCGGCGGACTGGCTGCGCTCCCTGGACCCGCGGCGCGACGCGCGGGTCCTGGGGCGGGCGTTGTAGGGGCGCGCTACCGGGTGGGCTCCCGCCGTCCGTGCGGCCGCCCACCCGGAGCGGTGCCGGGAACCACGGTCGTCCCGGACCGCTCCTCGCCCACCAGGCTCCGCAGCAGCGCGTGCGGCACCCTCCCGTCGATCACCCGGGCCCGGCGCACACCGGCCCGGACGGCCCGCAGGCAGCCCTCCATCTTCGGCAGCATCCCGGTCGCCAACTCCGGTAGCAGCAGGTCGAGTTCATCGGCCGTCAGTTGCTCGATCACCTCGGTGCCGTGCGGCCAGTCGGCGTACAGGCCCGCCACGTCCGTGAGCACCACCAGCCGGGCGGCGCCGAGCGCCACGGCCAGCGCGGACGCCGCGAGGTCCGCGTTGATGTTGTAGACCTCTCCGTCCTCGCCGCGTGCCACGGGGGAGACCACGGGGATGTGCCCCTGCTCCAGGAGGGCGCGCACCGCGCCCGGGTTCACGTCGACGATGTCGCCGACCAGGCCGATGTCCACCGGACGGCCGTCCACCCGGGCCGGCCGGCGCACGGCGGTCATCGTGTGCGCGTCCTCGCCGGTGATCCCGACGGCGAAGGGACCGTGGGCGTTGATGTGCCCGACGAGGTCCCGCTGGACGCGGCCCGTCAGCACCATGCGCACCACGTCCATGGTCTCCGGGGTGGTGACCCTCAGGCCCGCCTCGAAGCGGCTCTCCAGCCCGAGACGGTCGAGCATCGCGCTGATCTGCGGGCCCCCGCCGTGCACGACGACCGGCCGCAGACCCGCGTGCCACAGCTCCACCACATCCTGGGCGAAGGCCTCCTGGAGACTCGCGTCCACCATGGCGTTGCCGCCGTACTTGACGACGACGGTGCTGCCCCGGAGCTCCTCGGGCGGCCGGAGTCCACCGGCCGGGAACTCCCTGTGCGTGTGCTCCGCGACGGCGGTCGTCGCGTCTGCGGCCCCTGCGGTCATGCTCGCTCCCCTGTGCGGTGTCCCGGTGTGGTCACGCCTCGCGCCGTTCCCTGTGCAGCAGCAGGTCGCGCAGCAGCACGGCGGTGGTGCACACGACGCCGCTGCGTCTGACCCAGCGAAGGGCCATCGAGTGGTCCTCCGCGGAGAAGTCGGCCACCGCGTCGGCGACGATGAACGGCTGGATGTCGTTCATGAAGGCGTCCGCGGCGGTCAGCAGGACGCCGAGGTGCGCGTGCACCCCGCAGATGATCAGCTGGTCCCGGTGCTTGGCCCGAAGCAGCCTGCCGAGATGGCTGCGCAGAAAGGCGTTGTGCCGCACGTTCGCCAGCAGGTGCTCGCCGGGGCGGGGCGTGAGGGGCGCGACGATCGCGGCGGCCTCCGGCTCGTCCCCGATGCCCGGCCCCCAGATGTCGGCGACGAGCCCGCGCTGCCCCGGTGCCTGGACGGCGGGTTCCGCGCTGAAGACGACCGGCATGCCGAGGGCGTCGGCGAGTTCCCGTAACGCCACGATGTTGTCGACGAGTTCCACGACGGGGGAGCGCCCCGCGGGGAAGGCCCCGACGAAGTGGTTCTGCATGTCCTGGACGAGCAGGGCGGCGCGCGCGGGGTCGATCCGCCACGGGACCTGCGGGCCGGGGAGGGAGGAGCGGTCGGGCATCGGGTAGGAGCCGATGGTCGGCGACCCCATGGGCGCATCCCTCCCCTGACGGCGTACCGCACGGAACTGACCCCAAGATTTTGTTAGCTTAGCCTAGCCTAATCTTGGGTGGGGAGGGATGCGCAACCGCCGGGGCGGATCAGCGCTGGGTGTAGATGAACCCGACCTTGTCGACCTCGTCGCCGGACCGCCCGTGGAAGCCGGCGATCTGCCAGCCGCTGGGCGCGGTGCGGGTCACGCAGTCCGAGGTGGTGGTGCCGCCGGCCAGGGTGCGGCCGAGGTTCGTCGTGAACTTGGCGTAGAAGATCCGCGTGTGGCCGTCCTTCTCGGCCTGGCACAGGTACGCCGTCGTCACGTACTCACCGCTGCCCAGCGTCAGCGAGGAGGCGGTGCCGCCGGTCCCGCCGTGGGCGAGGGTCGTGCCGTTGGACAGCGTGACGCTCAGCTGGTCGACCCGGGAGCCCGCCCGCAGCGCGAGGGTGGAGGCGCGGGCGCCGGACGGCACGCTGTTGATGTCGTTGTAGTAGTCGCCGTGCGGGCCGCCGAACTGGTCGCTCAGCTGGAAGGCGGAGTTGCGCGACCAGCTGAAGCCGACGGTGATCGGGTCGTGGTCGGAGAGCATCAGCCCGTCGGAGGTGAGGAACTTGGCGTGCTCGTTGTTGTACGCGGTGGCGTTCAGCGAGACGAGCTTGCTGCTGCGGTAGAGGACCTTGTCGACGACCTCGCAGGTGTTGGGGACGGTCGCCCCCGACTGGTCGCAGACCAGGGCGTCACTGCCCTTGGCGGGCGCCGAGCCGCCGCGGATCAGCTGGACCCAGGCGTCGGTCAGCCCGTTGGCGGCGGCGAACTCGGCGATGGTGTCGCCGGAGCGGGTGTAGCGCGTGTTGGTGTCGCCCATCACCACGACCGCGTTCCCGGCGGAGTGGGTCGAGATGAACGTGGTGAGCTGTGCCAGGTTGTCCGCGCGCGAGGCGAGGTCCCCGGCGTTGGTCCCGGCGTTGGTGTGCACGTTGTAGAAGTCGACGTACACCCCCTCGGCGAGCCGCTCGCGCATGAAGGTGAAGCCCTTCGGGGTGAGGCAGTCACCCGAGTCCAGCTGGCAGGAGTTCCAGCCCACCCGCTCGAAGTCGTCCGCGTCGTAGGAGATCTTCGACAGCGTGTTGAGCCCGCTGCCGATCCCGGCGCCGCCGCTGGTGGGGGTGCGGTAGGCGTGCGCGGTGTCGGCCGCGTACAGGTAGGCGTGGTAGTTGAAGTCCTCCTGCACGTGCACGATGTCGTACGGCGCGATCCGCTCGCCGATGGTGGTCGTGCTGGACTGACGGGGCGTCGGCGCGCTGGAGAGGGCCTCGGGGAGTCCGGCCACGTTGTAGCTGAGGACGCTGAAGGTGCCCGAGTCGGCGGCCGCGGCGGGCGGGGCGGCCACGGCGAGCCCGCCGAGAACGGCGGCCGTGGCCGCCAGGCTGGCGAGGAGTCTGCGCATGAGGTGTGTCTCCTGGGGGGAAAGCGGTTGCGGACTTGAATATGGCGGAAGTTACCGCTGGTTACCCCATGCGTGTCCAGAGTTTGCGCGCTCTTTCGGCACAGTCGCCGCCCGTACACGGACGATTTGAGTTCCCGTCATGAAGCCGACGGCACCGCCGTGTTGCCGAGACGCGGACCGCAAGCCCGCTGCAAGCCCCCTGCAAGGAAGCTGCCGTGCGCGCCGGGAAGCTCCTCACCGAGTGCTGTAGGAAGCGATGAGCGATGGGGGATCGCGTGTCTGTCAGAACCACGAAACCGGCACTGATCGAGCAGGGGCACTGGCTGACGGTGCGGGACTGCAAGCGCGTGCTGGTGGTCGTCCACACGGTGACGTTCGCACAGCGGCTGAGGGAGGTGTTCGGTCTGCTGGAGGCCGATCTGCGGGTCCAACTGGTCTTCACGGCCGCGCCGCACGCCTTCGGCAACGGGGTCACGCAGTACCTGCACGACATGGGCATCGCACCGGTGCCCTGGGAGGAGGCACTCGGGGCGGAGTTCGACCTGGCGCTCGCCGCCGGGTCCCGTGGTGTGCATGAACTGCGGTGCCCCGTGCTCCGCGTCTCGCACGGAGCCGGGCACATCAAACCGCTCACCGATTCCACCGGGCTCGCCCCGGGAGAGGCGCGACCGCCCGGAATGCTGAGCCGTCGTCATCTGCTGCACGAGGGCCGCGTGGTGCCCGCCGCGATCGGCTACGCCCACGACCGCGACCTTGAAGCCCTGGCCCTGTCGTGTCCGGAGGCGCTGTCGGTGGCGCACGTGGTGGGTGACCCCTGCGTCGACCGGATCGCGGCGGGCAGGCCACTGCGCGCGCGGTACCGGCGTGCGCTCGGCATCCGTGCCGGGGAGCGGCTCGTCGTGGTCAGCTCCACCTGGGGACCGGCGTCCACCTTCGGGCGGCTCGAGTCCCTGCTGCCGCACCTGCTCGGACCGGTGGGCGCCGCCCACCGGGTGGCCCTGCTCGTCCATCCGAACGTCTTCGCCGGCCACGGCGCCTGGCAGGTGCACAGCTGGCTCGCCGGCTGCCGGGGGCGCGGTATCGCGATCGTGCCCCCGGAAGCGGACTGGCAGGCCCTGTTGATCGCCGCCGACTGGATCATCGGCGACCACGGCTCGCTCACCGCGTACGGCACCCTCACGGACGCCACCATCCTCCTCACGGCGGGTCCGCGCCGGGAGGTGTCGCCCTGCTCCCCGGCGGCCCTGCTGTCCGCCGTGGCCCCGGTCGTCTCTCCCGTGCACCCGCTGGCCGAGCAACTGGAGTACGCGGCCCGCACACGTCGTCCGGGCCACTACGACCAGGTGGCCGCCTCGCTGTCGTCGGTACCGGGACAGTTCCACCGGCGGATGCGTACGGTCGTGTACCGGCTGCTGGGACTGGGGGAACCGGCCCGCCCGGCCGCCGTGGCCCCGCTGCCGGCGCCCCGGCCGCTGCGGCACTGGGAGGCCACGGCCGGCCTCGGAGCGGCACGGTGAGCGAGGACGAGCGGCCGGTCCCGCTCGACGCGGCCTGGACGACGGTGTGCTTCGACGGCACGGCCGCCGCCCCTTGGGCCGGACCGCCGACCGGGCCCGGCCGCGCCACCGACCGTGTGCGCTGGCGGGCGCACTCGGCACACGGCACGCTTCTGGTGTGCCGTGAACCGCTGTCCGGCACGGCGGGCGGCCTCACGCCCCCGGGTCCGCCGCCGAGCCCGCATCCGCCGGGCCCTCTCCGGTGCGACGTGCAGTTGTGCGCGGTGGCCGGTGATCCGCGCACGGCACGTCTGGCGGAGTACGCCGACGTACTGGTGAGCCGGGTGGAGTCGCCGCCCGGAGAGGCCCGACGGCGGGTGGACGAGCTGCTCCTGCGTCATCCGGGCTGTCTCGTCGCCGGGGTACCCGAGTCCGGGACGAGATGTCTGGCAGGGGTACGGGACCGCACCGGAGGCCTGCGGTATGCGCGCCCCGAGCTGCGCGGCATACGGGTCGGGTCCGCGGTGCACCTGGTCGCCTCGGTGCTGCACGCCTGGGTCGTGGCCGGGGGAGCCCCGGAATCGCTGGACTCCCTCACCGTCCGGGACCCGCAGCAGCGCGGGCACCGTACGACCCGCTGACCCCGCGTCGCGCGGGACGCGACCGGAGGGGGCCGGCTGCCGCACCGCTCACAGGGGCCGCAGCCGGTCGTCCAGCCGCTGTGCCCCGGCGGGGTCCAGCCGCCGGAGCATGGCCCGGGCGGCCTCGTAATGGCCGGCCGCCTGGGTCGTCTCCCCCCGGCTCTCGGCGTCCTGTCCCAGCCACTCCAGGGTCCGCGCCTCCCAGTGCTCGGAGCGGCCGGGCCCGGTGCGGAACCGCTCCAGGGCTTCCCGCAGATGCCGGGTGCCGTCTTCGTGCCGCCCCCGGCTCTCGGCCTGCCCGAGCAGGGCCAGCGCCCGGGCCGCCTCGTACGACTCCTGGAGCGACTCCAACTCCGCCAGGGCAAGGCTCAGTTGGGTTGCGGCCTCGGGCAGGTCGCCGGCGGCGAGGGCGGTCTCGCCGAGGCGTCTGCGGGAGAGCGCGGCCCCCCTGCGGTACCCGATCGACTCTCTCAGCCGCAGGGCATGCCCGAAGTGATCGCGGGCCTCGTCCAGACGCCCGGTGAGGAGGCACAGGTGTCCCAGGCCGTTGACCGCCTGCGCCTGCTGCCGTACGTCCCCGTCGGCCAGGGCGAGTTCGAGGGCCTGCCGGTACCAGTGGGCCGCCTCCTCGTACCGGCCCCCGTCCCGCAGTCCGATCGCGCCGGAGGTGAGCATCCGGCCCTCCCCCGGCTGTGAACCGCTGCGGCGGGCCGCCTCGAGACCGAGCCGGTGCGCCTCGATCCACAGGTCGGAGGGGCGCAAGCGGTGGAACAGGGGCCACAGGGCGTCGGTCAGCCGCCAGCAGCTGGTGTGCCAGCCGGCCTCGGCGCAGTGCCGTACGGCGTTCATCAACCCGTCGCGGTGGGTGTCGAGCCAGGCCAGCGCCTCCTCGGGACCGTCGAGCGGGGTGGGGGACGCATGAGGTGCGGGCGGGGCATGGCCCGGCAACGGGTGGGAGGGCGTGAGGAGGGACTCCGCCACGGCGGCCGTGGCCAGACACCAGTCGACGAAGCCGCGGAGGGTCTGCTCACGCTGCGCGGGACCCTCCTGTTCCGCGCCGAGCCGACGGGCGTGCCGGCGCACGAGGTCGTGGAAGCGGTAGACACCGGGGCCGGTCTCCTCCAGGAGGTTGGCCTCCACGAGGGCGTGCAGGGCGCTGTCGACGTCCGTGACGTCGGAGGCGTCGGCGAGGGCCGTCAGCAGGGCGAGATCGTGGCGGTCGACGGGCAGCAGGCCCATCCGGCGGTAGAGCGCGGCGCTCTCCCGGGGCAGCAGTCCGTACGACAGGTCCAGTGCCGTCCGCATCACGGCCTCTCCTTCGATCTTCAGGCCGTCGAGGGCACCGTGGGTCCGGGACAGCGTCTCGGCGAGCGCGGAGACGGAACGGTGCGGGCGTACGGCGAGTTGGGCGGATGCCAGGCACACCGTCAGAGGCAGTCGGCCGCACAGCTCGACGACCCGCTGGGCGGCGGCGGGTTCACGGGCGACACGGCTCCCGCCGCCGACGGCCAGGAGCGCGACGGCCGACTCCGTCGGCAGGGCCTCCAGCCGGTGCAGGGCGGCGCCGTCGACCTGCAGACCGGTGAGGATGGTGCGGCTGGTCACCACGGTGAGCCCGGTGGACGTCCCGGGCAGCAGCGGGCGCACCTGAGCCGCCGTGAACGCGTTGTCCAGGACGACGGCCAGCCGCAGTCCCGCGGTCAGGGAGCGCCAGAGCGCGCTGCGGCCCGCGGTGTCGGCCGGAAGCACGGGTGCCCCGAGAGCGAGCAGGAAGCGCTCCAGGACCGTGGCCGGCGGGACCGGTCCGCCGTCCCCGTCGGCGCGGTGGCCGCCGAGGTCGGAGTAGAGGATGCCGTCGGGAAAACCGGCGGCGTGCTCGTGGAGCCAGTGCGCGACGAGGGTGGTCTTGCCGACTCCGGCGAGACCGCTGACGACCAGTACCTGGGGGCGATGGGCCGGATGGCCGGCGCGCAGCGCGTCCAGGGCCGCCCGGTCGCTCTCCCGGTCCACGAACCGGGCCGTGATCGGGGGCAGTTGACGGGGCACCGGGAGGCGGGCGTCCGCCGCTTCGGGCGGTCCGTGGAAGTGGAGGTCGCCGTAGAAGTCCCGCCCCTGCACGCTCGGCCCGCGGATCACGGAGTTCCCGCCGACGGTGTTGGAGGTTCCCGCGGGCGTTCCGGGGCCGTGCCGCCGCAGCCACCACATGACGGCCTGCTCGGTGCCGGCGTCGCGCGCCGCCAGCTCGTCGAGCGCCCGGGCGAGGCGTTCCAGCTGCGGACGAGGCAGGGACGTGGGCGCGTTCTCCGGGGGCCAGAGGCGGGCCACCGCCCCGTCCGTCCGGGCGGCGGTCCTCACCACCGTCGCCAGGTCCCGCCAGGCGGAGGATTCGGGCTGCGCGTGACTCGCGAAGACGGCTGATCGCAGCGACTCCAGCCTCTCCGAGCGAGGAACTCGCACGCGGGGGACTCCTTTCGGGGGCGACTCCGTACAGGCCGTTACCGGAAGTCCCTCCCCTGTTTGCGGGATCCACGAACAGAATCGTTTTTTTATCGATCGGATTTGGACTGAACTGATAGTCGTCTGGTCAGATTTAACAGGTCCATGACATTCTCGAAGGCTCAGCCACATGAAGGTCCTACCGCCGGGAGGACGCTGGTGGAATGGGAGATTCGACTTTCCGGTTCGGTCGAAGTACCGGCCGCCGGGCACCTCAGAGATCTCGGTTCCACCAAGACGCGCCTCGCCCTGGCCGCTCTGGCCTGGGATGCGGGCCGCACGGTGGGCATGGAGACGTTGATCCACCGCATTTGGGACGAGCATCCACCGGCCAAGGCGAGGGAGGCGCTCCACACGCACGCCTCGAGGATCCGCACCGCACTGCGCGTCGCCGGTGCCGAGGAGCCCACGATCGTCAGCCGTTCCCACTCGTACGAGATGCGCGTCGACCCGGCCCGCGTGGATCTGCGCCGCTACACCGACCTCGTCCAGGAGGCCCGCGCCCGGCAGGGCGAGGACGAGACCTCGGCGCTGCTCCTGCTGGACCGGGCGGACCGGCTCTGGCGCGGTGAACCGCTCGCCGGGATCTCCGGCTCCTGGGCCGAGCATCTGCGGGTCACCGTGGGTGAGACGCGACTGGCCGCCGCGCTGACCCGCGCCGACCTCCTCATCGGCAGGGGCGCCTTCGCCGACGCCGTCCCGGTGCTGCTGGCCCTGGTGGACGCCCATCCCGTGGACGAGGCGCTGGTGGAACGGCTGGCCGTCGCGCTGCACGGAAGCAGCCGTACGGCCGAGGCGACCAGGCTGCTCCAGCGCACCCGGCAGCGCGTCATCCGTGACACCGGCCTCGATGCCGGGCGCCGGCTGCACCACGTCCAGCAGGGCATTCTGTCGGGTGCGGCCGCCGCGGAGCTGCTTCACCCCACCCGCCCGCCGGTGCCGTCCGCCCAGCCCGTCGGCAAGGTCCCGGACAATCTGCCGAGGGACGTCCCGTGGGTCGGGCGGCGAGAGGAACTGCGGCGGCTCACGGCGGCCGTCGCCGAGAGCGACGGTGCCGGCGCCACCGTGGTCACCGTCGAGGCCGTCGACGGCATGGGCGGCGTGGGGAAGACCTCGCTCGCCGTCCACCTCGCCCATCGATTACGGGACCGCTTCCCGGGCGGCCGCCTCTATCTGCACCTCGGCGGCCACGCCGCCGACCGGACGGCGCTGTCCCCGGCCCGCGCCCTCACCGAACTGCTGCGCCTGATCGGCACGGACACGAAGGACCTGCCCCACGACCTCGACGAGCTGGTCGCCGTGTGGCGGGCCGCGGCACACGAGCGCCGCATGCTGGTGATCCTGGACGACGCGGCCGGTCCGGACCAGGTCCGTCCGCTGCTTCCGGGGGCCTCCCCGACCGCTGTCGTCGTCACCAGCCGCAAACGGCTGCCCGGGCTGCCGGGAGTCCGCCCGGTCTCCCTCGACGTGCTGCCGGAGGACGACGCCGTCGCCCTCTTCGAGCAGCGCCTGGGCACCCGCCCCGACACCAGGCGCACGGATGTGGTCGAGATCGT
The DNA here is from genome assembly GCF_040630405.1 of Streptomyces sp. NPDC005811. Classification (NCBI taxonomy): domain Bacteria; kingdom Bacillati; phylum Actinomycetota; class Actinomycetes; order Kitasatosporales; family Streptomycetaceae; genus Streptomyces; species Streptomyces sp. NPDC005811. The sequence goes on along the minus strand of NZ_JBEXXK010000002.1, from coordinate 198,629 downwards.
CCGTATCTGTGGCTTTCTCCCCCTGGCCATAGAGATCGCCGCCAGCCGCCTTCTCGCCCGCCCGTCGTGGACCACGTCCGATCTGCTGGGGCAGCTGACCGGCGGCGAGGGGCACCTCGAGGAGCTGCACGACGGCGAGCGGAGCGTGGCGCGTGTCTTCGCGCTGTCCTACCGGGCGCTGAATCCGGTCCAGCGGCAGGTATTCCGACGCTGCGGCCTGCACTTCGGGACGGAATTCGGTCCCCACGCGGTGGCCGCTCTCACCGGTCTCTCCGTCGGTGCGGCCGAACGGGCCATGGAGGAACTCCTGGCCCGCCACCTCGTCTCCGAACCCGCGCCGCATCGATTCACGATGCATGATCTGCTGCGCGGATATGCAAGATCACTGCTTGACGGTCCCGAACTCGGTCCCGAACTCGGTCCCGAACTCGGTCCCGAACTCGGTCCCGAACTCGGTCCCGAACTCGGTCCCGATCATGAAGCCGCCGTCGAATCCATGAACGCCGACCGAAAAGCTGTGCGAAACCTGGTGTTCCACTATCTGTCCGTGGCGGACCGGGCCGACCGGCTGGCCTATCCTTTTCGGCCGCGCCGGGAAGCGGGAACGGAGTCCGGTCCCGATGTGTCGCCGCGCCAGGAAATCGCCGACGCCCACGCCGCCGAACGCTGGCTGATCACCGAAGGCGCCAATGTCCTGGGCGCGTTGCGCTGGATCGCGGATCATGGATCGGAACGTCAACTCGCCCTTTCCGTGCATGTCCTGGCGGGCTTTCTGGACAACGAAGGGCATGTCGTCACGGCCGAACCCCTGCTGCGCAGGGCGGTGGCCCACTGGGCCGCGACGGGCGACGAGGCGTCACGGGCCCGCGCCCTACTCGATCTGTGCATGATCCACACACATGCGTCGCGATACGAGGAGGCGATTTCGGCCGCACAGGAGGCGCTGGACGCGGCTCGTCTCCTCGTGGACCCGGCGCTGGAGAGCGAGTGCATCCATCAGCTGGCCATTCCGCTGTGGCAGACGGGGCAGTACAGAACGGCTCGGACGCTTCAGAAGCGAGCCCTTGCTTTCCTTTTGCAAACAGGTAGTGAGCTCCAGATCGCACGCAGCAGGAATCTCCTGGGGATCATCCATCTCCATCTTGCGGAGCATCGGGAGGCGCTCGAATCCTTTCTCTCGGCCCTGACCGGATTCCGGGCGGTGCGGAACGACCGCGGTAAATACAGCGTGCTGAACAACTTGGCCGAACTTTATAAAAGGATCGGTGATCCGGCCGCCGCCGAGAAGGTATACAGGGAAGCGATCGGCATCGAATCCAGGACGGGAAACAAGCGTGACCGCGCCACCCTCGAAATGAATCTGGCGAGTGTGCTGGACGTCCTCGGGAGAACCGGCGAGGCTCTCTCGCTCTATGAACGGGCCCTGCCCGTCCTGCGGGCCGTGGGGGACCGGCGCGGGGAGGCCATCGCCCTCAACCGCATCGGCAGGGCCTACCGGGCCGCCGGTCGCGGCGAGCGCGCCATCGAACGTCACCTGGCCGCTCTCGCGGTCGCCCGGCGCATCCATGCCGCAGGTGAGGAGGCCGAAGTCCTCTACGACCTGGCCCAGGCGGAGCGGGACGCGGGACAGACGGCCCGGGCCGTGGCCCACTTCGAGGAGAGCCTCTCCATCAGCGAGCGCCTCGGAGCCCTGTCCGAACAGGACCGCGCCTCACGCGCGCTGGCGCAGCTGCGCGGGGCGAAGTCGCCGGGAGAATAGCACGGCCGTCAGTTCTTGACACGGGTAAATCCCTCTCGGTTCCGCCGGGAAATTGCCGGTGCGTGAGGCGTCTTGATCGCCGCTAGGATGAATCCCGGTGGAGGACGCCGGTGTTGCCGCTCTCCGTCGGCATCCCGTCGTGCCATCTTTCCCACCCGACTATCGATTCGGTCAAGGTAAGGAGCAGAAGCACGTGCGCACATATCTCGCCGTCATCTTCACCTGCATCGCATTCTTTGTGATGGCGAACCCCCCGTCGACCCTCACCAGCGGCGGCTGACGGCCCCCTGCACAGCAGTGCGCCGACAACCTCCGGCCCCGGCGACGGCCGCGGGCCGGAGGCCGGTTGGCCTCTCTCCTCCGGCTGCGGCCGCCTGAGACCATGAGGTATCGAACCGGCTACAGGGGGCGCAGTCGTGGATCCGATCTCTGCAGGGCTTCTCGTTGCGGCGGCGACCGGAGCGGGCGGTGAGGCCGGCCGGCACCTGTGGGCGACACTCGTCCAGTTGGTGCGAGGCAGGCCCGACAGCGGGGAGGCCGAGCTGATCGCGCTGGGCGAAGCCCCTCAGGACGCCCGGCGGGCCCAGGCGCTGAGCGTGGCGCTCACCCGACGCGCGGAACAGGATCCGGTGTTCCGGGCGCAGTTGACGCAGTGGCAGCAGCAGGCCGGGGAGCTGCGCACCGGTGACGGGGAGACGAGCAACTCGGTGAGCGGGGGCACGCAGGAAGGACCGGTGCTCCAGGGGCGGGACTTCTCGGGCATCACCTTCCAGGGTCCCGGGCGGAGTTGACGCCGTTGCATCACCACAGCGATGCCCCCTGGCGGGTCAGGGTGGACGACGAACGCGGGGAGCCGCGGGGCGCCGGGGTGCTGCTCGACGATCTGCATGTGCTGACCTGCGCGCATGTCGTGCGGCTCGCCGGTGCGGAGCCGCGGGGGCCCGCGGACGGGGTGCGGATCCGGAGCATGGCGTGCGGTCCGGAGTGGACGCGGACCGCGCGGGTGGTGCCGGGGACGTGGGTGTACGAGCCCGGGACCCTGCGCGGTGACGTGGCCCTGCTCGCGCTCGACGCCCCCGTCGACTGCGGGACCAGGACCGCCCTGTGGAAGGCGCCCATCTCCGGCGGCAGGGTGCGGATGTACGGCTTCCCGGTGGCCGAGCCGTACGGCATCTGGACCGAGGCGGAACTGGCGGGATCCGGCGGACGCCGGGGCGAGTGGGGGCAGTTGCGGCGGATCCGCACCGGTGACCCATGGGTCGAGCCGGGGTATTCCGGCGCGGGCGCGGTGGCGATGGACGGCGAGCACCGGGGGAGGGTCATCGGCGTCGTGGTCGCCGACCACGTCAACGGCGACTCCAGGGCGGCCTGGATCCTGCCGACCGAGACCCTCCTGACGTACCTGCCGGGCATCGCCGGGTTCACCGAAGGCCACCGCGCCGACGAACTGGGGCCCTCCGGCGCCGCGTTGCCCACGGACGTGCTCGGTGACCCGCTGCGGCTGGCCCTCACCCAGGAACTCACCCGGCTGCTCGACGGCGACTGGTGCGGCACCGTCGTCGTCGGCACGGACGCCTCGGTCGGCGCGGGCTCCTCCTGGCTGGTGCGCCTCGTCCGCACCGCCGACCCCGCGGCCCGGGCGACCGTGTCCGACGTCGAGCTGACCGGCGCACCCCGCGACACCGTGCTCGGCCTCGGCTCCATCGACGCGGCCTACGACGCCTGCGGCCGGTCCGTCGCCGAGGTCCGCGACTATCTGCTGGGCCGGTTCGGGCTCCGCGCCGACAACGACCGGGACGCGGTGCGCCGGCTCGTGCGCCGCCGCCCGCCCGCCTGTCTGGTGGTCGGCCGCGTCGACCGGGCCGAGGACCCCGACGCGCTCCTGCGGGACCTGCTCGGGCCGCTCGCCCGCCGTGCCCGCGCGCGAGGCCTGCGCCTCGTCCTCGGCTTCGAGGACCGGCCCCCCGCCCATCTCGTCCACGACGTGTCCCTCGACCCGGCGCCGATCGGCGGATCCGCCGTCCGGCGCGTCACCTCGGCGGAGGTGCAGACAGCCGTCGGGCAGCTGGCCGCCGAGGAGGACGCGGCCGCATCGCTGCGCGCCCGGTGGGGCGAGAAGTTCTTCGCCGCGCCCCGTCTGCCGCACAGCGTCGCGCCCCGGCTGCGGGTCCGGCTGGCCGTGGCCCGGACCACCGAGCCCCACCCCGAACTCGCCGCGGTCCACGACCGCGCCCTGGAGGCCCGCGCCGAGGTCGCCCGGTTCGACCGGGCCCTGCGGCACCTCGTCGAGACCCACGCGGACCTCGGCGCGGCCCTCGAACTGCACCGCGTGCGCGCCGCCCGGTTCTTCGGTGACGAGGACCGCCGGCTCGCCGAGCTGCACGCCCCCGCCGCCCGCGCGCTCCAGACCGTGCCGATCGACCTCACCGCCGCCCGCGCGCTGGTAAGGCAGTACACCGACGAGGTCGACCGCAGGATCGAAGAAGGGTGACGCCGTGCCGCTGTGCAACCGCCCCGACTGCGGCCGGGGCGAGATCGACGAGGACGGATTCTGCCCGGACTGCGACCGCCGGCCCCTCCGGCGCAGACGCCCCGTCCCCCCGGCGCCCGCGGCCGGTCCCGCGCACGGCGTCAGCGTCGGCGTGGCGCAGGTCCGCCCCGACCCCTGGTACGGCCTCGGCCTCATCGACGACGACCACGCCCCCGACCCCCCGGACGAACGGCCCGCCCCGGCGGGCCCCGTCGCCGAGGAGCACCGCTTCTGCCTCAACCCCGTGTGCGCCCGCCCCGTCGGCCGCGGCCACGCCGGCGAGCCCGGCCGGACCAGCGGATTCTGCGCCCGCTGCGGCACCCGCTTCGACTTCGCCCAGCTCCAGGGCCTCACCATCGCCGGCCGCTACGACGTCGAGCGCCTCCTCGACTCCGGGGCGTACGGGACGGCGTACCTCGTCCACGACCGCAACCTCGAGACCCGGGTGGTCCTCAAGGCTCTGCACCGCTCGGTCGCGAGGACGGCCCGGCACGAGCGGGACGTCCTGGTGGGGCTCCGGCACGACAGCATCGTCCGCATCCTCGGCTACGAACCCGAAGGCCCCCACCTCGCCCTGGAATACGTCCCCGGCGTCCCCCTCTGCGCCCGGGAGGACGACCGGCTCGAGATCCTCCTCGGGCACGGTCTGCGCATCCTCCAGGCCCTCGACTACCTGCACGCCCGGGGCCTGCTGCACTGCGACGTCAAACCGCTGAACATCATCCGGTTCAGGGAGGAGGGGTCCGCGGGCTCCGCCCGGCCCCTCGACCGGGTCCGCCTCATCGACTTCGGCGCGGTCCGCTCCCAGGAGGAGGCCGGCCCGGTGGTCGCCTACACCAAGGCGTACGCGCCCCCGGAGGGCGATCCGGAACACCTGGGGCCGACCCCCGGCTTCGACCTGTACGGACTCGGCCGGACGCTGGAGGAGGTCTGCGGCCGCTACGGGACCGAACGGGCGGCCCCCGGCGTCGACTCGCTCCTGCTGCTGATCGAACGCGCCACGGACACCGCGGTGCCCCAGCGGCGGTTCGTCTCGGCACGGCAGTTCGGCGAACAGCTCAGCGGTGTGGTCCGGCAGATCGTGGCGGCCCCGCCCACCGCGCGCCAGGTGGCCCGCCCCTCCGCGCTGTTCGGCCCGATGACCGAGCCGCTGCACGGCGGCCTCGGGGCGGCCCGGCCGCTCGGCCACTGGGTCCGGGCCGCGGCCGGCGACACCTGGCCGACCCTGCCCGCACCCTTCTCCTGCCCCGGACCGCGCGCCGTCGCCGCCGCGCTCCCCACCCCGCTCTCCGACCCGGACGACCCACGCGTCGGCGACCCGGCCGGCACCGCGCTGGCCGAGAGCCGGCTCGCCCTGCGCCGCGGCGACGAGACCCTGGCCGCCCGGGCCCTCGCCCGCTCCGGGCTGCCCGACTGGCACTGGCTGCACGCCTGGTACTCCGGTCTGCTCGCCCTGGCCCGCGCGGACGTCCCCCGGGCCGTCCGCCACTTCACCGAGGTGCGCCGGAGCCTGCCCGGCGAACTGATCCCGCAGCTCGCGCTCGGACTGTGCGCCGAGATCCTCGACGACCCCGAGGTCGCCCGCTCCCACTACGGCACGGTCTTCGACACCACCCCCGCGCTCGGCGCTGCGGGCTTCGGACTGGCCCGGGTCCACCTGCTCGCCGGACGGCGCGCGAACGCGGTCGCCACCGCCGAGCGGCTGACCCAGGAGTTCCGCTACGAACGCGAGGCGCGCGTCGCCGCCGTACGTCTGCTCATCACCGTCCCCGGCGCGCCGCCCGCCGGCCGGGCGGCCGGGGACGACCTCGCCCGGGCCCGCACGGCCCTGGACGGCCTCCACGCCGACGACGCCGTGACCACCGCGCTGAGCGCCGAGATCCAGTACGCCGCGTACCTCGGCACCCCGGACGGCACCCACGGCGACCCCCGCGACGGGCTGCCGCTGTCCGAAGCGGTCCGTGAACTCGGCGCGCACGCCTCCACCGAGCAGGAGTACACCGCCCTGGTCGACCTGGCGAACCGGCTGCGCCCGGTGCTGGAGCGCAGATGGCCGCGGCGGCGTGGCCGAACCGGTCCTTCCCGTATCGGAGCGCAGCCCGGCACGCTACGCTCCTAGTCCGCTGCACGCAGGACACACAGCGACACACGGACACGGTCGGGTGGTGCCGGTGGGGGACAGACCGCACTTAACAGGGCTCAGCTTCGAGGTCGACGTGGACGCCCCGTCCGATCTGGCCCACGACGGGACCCGCGCGGACGCCCTCGTCACCGTCAGGGCGCACCCCGCCGCCCAGCCGCCGCCCCCGACACGCGCGGCCGAGATCCTCATCATGGACAAGTCGCTGTCCATGGCGGGCCGCGGCAAGCTGGACGAGGCGAAACGCGCCATGTGCGCCGCCGTCGACACCCTGCGCGACGGAACCCTCCTCGGGATCGTCGCGGGCAACCACCGGGCCGACGTGGTCTACCCGGCCACCGGCGGGCTCGCCACCGTCGACGCGGCGGTCCGGCAGGAGGCCAAGAGCCGGATCGCCGGCCAGCTCGCCGAGGGCGGAACGGCGATCGGACACTGGCTGACCTGCGCCGACCGGCTCTTCACCGCGGTGACCGCCCCCGGCGCCGTGCGCCACGCGGTGCTCTACACCGACGGCAAGGACGAGCACGAGACACCCGAGCAGCTCGACGGCGTGCTCCGGGCGTGCACCGACCGCTTCGTGTGCGACGCGCGCGGCCTCGGCGACGACTGGAACTACGCCGAACTGCTGCGGATCACCGAGGCCCTGCACGGCAGCGCCGAGGCGGTCGTCACCGTCTCCGACCTCACCGAGGACTTCACCCGCATCATGCGCCAGGCCCAGCGCATCGTCGTGGCCCGCGTCTACCTCGTCCTGCGCCTCAACCACCGCTTCCGGCTGGGCTTCGTACGCCAGACCCGTCCCGTGGAGGCGGAACTGACGGCCCGCCCCCACCAGGACGACGGCACCCTGCACGTGCCGCTCGGCGCCTGGCCGCCGGAGACCCGCCAGTACCAGGTGTCGCTGCGCTTCGACCCCGAGACGCTGACCGTCGACGAGGACCTGCGCGCCGTCCGCCTCACGCTGTACGCCGAACAGCCCGACGGGAGCCGCGCGCCCTGCTCGGAGTCCCGGGCCGTGGTCGTACGGCGGCGCTCGACCCCCGGGTTCGGGATCCCGCCGTCGGCCGACCTCACCCGGGTCGAGAACGAGCACGAGCTGGGCATGGCGATGCGGGCGTGCGCCGACGCCCAGCAACGGGGCGACTTCGCCCGCGCGGACCGCGAGCTGCACCTCGCCCTGGGACTCGCCGAGGACCTCCGGGACACCGTGCGCACGCGGCTGCTGCGCTCGGTGGCGGTCACCGGCCCGGACGGCCGCCCGCGGGTGCGCCGCGACGCCTCGCGCGGAGAGATGCAGCGCCTCGGACTGAGATCGACCAGGACCACGGTCCCGCCGCTCGACGCCGCCGACCTCCCGCCCGCCGACGGCACGGCCCCGCGCCGCTGCCCGCGGTGCGGGGCGACGACGGCGGCCCACGGCGCCCGGTTCTGCGAGGAGTGCGGCGGCCTCTTCGACGAAGCGGAGACGGGCGGTCCGTCCGTGGACGCCCCGTGAGCGCGTCGACGGCCGTCTCCCACAGACCGCTCCGGGGGACGGCCACCCGCTGGAGCACCCGCGTCCGTGCCGTCCACCCGGTGCGCCGGCTGCGCTGGTTCCGGGCCGGCGCGCTCGCCATGGTGGCGGCCACGGCACTGACGTTCCTGCTCGTCTCGACCCGGGCCGACGGCCAGCTGGCCGCCGCGCGGCGCACCGGCGACGCGATCGCGGACATCTCCCGGGCCCGCCGGACCGCCGTCGCCGCCGACCGGGCGCTCGCGAAGGCCGCAGACACCGGCCAGGTCACCCTGATCGGCACGGGCACGGAGTTCGCCAACGACACCGCGCGGGTCAACTCCCTCGTCACCTCGGCCGCCGAGGGCAACGCGGCCGGCGCCCGGGGCCGGGCCCAGTTCCAGTTCGTCCAGGGCCAGTTGACGACCTGTGTGCAGCTCGCCAACACCGCCGTGCGCGACTACGCCCGCAGCGGCCGGGCCGGTGTGAGATCCGCCCGCCTCGCGCTCACCGCCCCCCGCGCGAAGGAGCCGGGGACCGGCGCGCCCATCCCCGGCACGGGCGGCCTCACGGCCTCGCTCAGCGACCTGGAGGAGATGCAGCGGCAGGCCCTCGACGTCCAGCGCCGGTCGTACTGGCTCGACCCCGTGCACGTCTGGTCCCTGCTCGTCGGACCGGCGGCCGTCCTGCTGCTGTGCGTCCTCGCGACCGGCCGGCTGGTCACCCGTCACTTCCGCCGCCGCGTCGGCCCGTCGCTGCTGCTCGCGCTGCCGGTCACCGCCGGGGTCGGGATCACCACGAGCCTGCTGTGCCGGTACGACGCCCAGGCGCTCGGCCGGGACCCCCTGGTCGGACACGGGGCGACGACGGCCCTCGCCCTGGCCCTGCTCACGGCCGCCGGGGTGCTCACCCACCTGGGCTACCGGCCCCGCCTCGCCGAGTACCGGTTCCCGCGGTCATGACCGCGCTGACGGCGCGGATCACCCGCTGTGTCCTCGTGCTCGGCCTGCTGCTCGCCGCGGCCGGCTGCGGCGGCGGGCCGGGGCACGGCCGGGTGACGATCATGATCCCCTGGTCCGGAGCCGAGTTCACGGCGTTCTACTCGGTCGTCGAGTCCTTCGAGCACGACACCGGCATCCAGGTGGACGTCCAGGTCACCCGGGCCCTGACCCAGCAGCTGGACGCCGCGGTGGCGGCCGGGGCACCGCCCGACCTCGCGATGCTCCCGAGCCTCGGAGCCATCTACCGCTACGCCGACGAGGAACGGGAGGAGGACCGGGAGCTGCGACCGCTCCACGTCCCCACGGGCACCTCCCTGGAGCCGTTCCGCGGGCTGGCCGAGGTGCGGGGCGGGGTCTACGCGGTCCCGGTCAAGGTGGACGTCAAGAGCCTCGTCTGGTTCGACCCGACGGTCACCGGGCGGCCGTCGGCGGCGGCGCTGCGGACGTCGGGGGCATGGTGCCTCGGGCTGGAGTCCGGCCCCACCTCCGGCTGGCCGGGCGCCGACTGGATCGCCGACCTGCTGCTCGCCCAGGGGAACGGCGACGCCTACACCCGGTGGCTCACGGGCCGTCTGCCGTGGAACTCGGCCCCGCTCAAGGAGGCCTGGACCACCTGGCGGCACCTCGTCGGGACCGGTGCCGGGGACGCCGCCGTCCGCAACTTCGCCGACGCGGCCGCCGGGATGACCGCGGAGCCCCCCACCTGCTCCCTCACCCATGGCGCGCTGTCCGCCATGGGCTTCAAGAAGGGGCAGCGCCACGACTACACGACGTACTCCCCGACCCGTCGGCTGGAGGTGTCGGCGGACTTCGTCGGCATGTTCACCGACGACAACCCGGGCGCCGAGACGTTCATCGCCTACCTCGCGGGGACGAAGGCCCAGCAGGCGTGGGTGAACCAGGGGGAGGGGGCCGCGTTCTCCGCCGACAGCCGGGTCACCTACGACGACCCCGTGCAGCGGCGGATCGCCGGGCTGCTGCGGCCCGGCTCCGGCCACACGCTGTGCTTCGGCGCCGCCGACGCGATGACCCCGGACGTGTCGGCCGCCTTCTACCGGGCCGTCCTCGACTACGCGACCGACGCGACGACGACGGATCCCACCCCTCTCCTGGACGCCCTGGACGAGGTCCAGGAGAAGCTCGGCAGTTCACCCGTCCCGTCCGGCAAACTCTGTTCCGGCGGCCGCCCGGCCTGACGCCCGGTGAAGGTCCGCGGGCTCGCGGGCTCAGACCGTCTGCGGGTGCAGCAGCCGGGCCAGCAGGTCGTCGAGCGTGACCAGACCGGTGAGCAGGCCCGTCTCGTCCCGGACCACGGCCAGCGAGGCCCGGCGGCGCCGCAGTTCCTCGATGGCGTGGCCGACCGTGTCCCGTTCGGTGAGCTCCGGCACGGGGCAGGCCAGGTCACGAGCGGTGACGTTCCTCCCCCGGGCGCGGGCGACCAGCGCGTCGCGGGCGTGGACCGAGCCGACGACCCGCTCGCCGTCCCGCACGAGGAGCCGGTTGCGGGCGTGCGCGGCGGCGATCGCCAGGACGGTGTCCACATCGGCCCCGGCCGGGACGGAGATGATCCGCTCGGCCGGGACCCGCAGGTCGCCGACCGGCGTCCGCGGCTCGGTCAGCGAATTGGTGATCAGCTCGGAGTCGTCCTTGCTGATCAGGCCGAGCCGCTCCGACTCCGCCACGAGACGGGTGAGCTGCTCCCGGTCGTGGACGGAGGCCGGCTCGCCGCGCGGGGTGACCCGGCACAGCCGTACGAGCGCGTTGCTCAGCGCGTCGAGCGCGCGGATCAGCGGGCGCACGGCCCGTACCACCGCCCGGAAGGCCGGGGAGAGCAGCATCGCCGAGCGCTCCGGGTGGGCGATCGCCCAGGACTTGGGGGCCATCTCGCCGACCACCATGTGCAGGAACACGACCACGATCATCGCCACGGCGAAGGCCACGCCGTAGCTGAGCGCGGCGGGCAGGCCCAGCCGGTGCAGCAGCGGGTCCAGCTCGTGGGAGATCGCCGGCTTGGACACCGAGCCGAGACCCAGGGTGCACACGGTGATGCCGAGCTGGGCGCCCGCCAGCATCAGTGACAGCTCCCGTATCCCGGCGAGCGCCGCGCCCGCGCCCCGCCGCCCCTCGGCGGCCGCCTTCTCCAGCCGGTGCCGCTTGGCGGCGACCAGCGCGAACTCGGCCGCGACGAAGAACCCGCTGCCGATGAGCAGCAGCACGGTGACGAACAACGCCATGGGGAAACTCACGCCTGCTCCTCCGTCACCCTGTCCTCGACCTTCGGCGGCTCGTCCGCCTGTCGCTCGATCCGCACCCGGTCGGGCACATGCCGGTCGAGGGTGCGGACGTCGATCCGTACGCGCCCGCCGCCGGGCAGCCCGACCGTGAGCCGGTCCCCGACGGCCGGGAAGCGGCCCAGCCGGTCCACGACCAGGCCGGCCACGGTGTCGTAGTCCTCCTCCTCGGGCAGGCCGATGCCGGTCGCCTCGGCGATCTCGTCCAGCCGGCGGCCGGCGTCGACCAGCCAGCCGGAGCCGTCGGCGACGGCGGCCTCGACGACGGTGTCGCTCTCGTCGGCGATGTCGCCGACCAGTTCCTCGGCGATGTCCTCGTAGGTGACGATGCCCGCCACCCCGCCGTGCTCGTCCAGGACGACCGCGAACTCGTCGTCGCGGGACCGCATCTGCTCGACCGCGTCCGGCAGCGGCAGCGTGTCCGGCAGCAGCAGGGGCGGCCGGGCCACGGCCCCGGCGGTGGTGCCGGCCAGCCGGCCGGCGGGCACCCCCAGGAGGTCCCGTACGCCGAGCACGCCCGCGACGTCGTCGGGGTGGTCGCCGAGGACGGGGTAGTGGGAGTGGCCGTGCCGGGCGATGAGGTCGACCGCGTCCGCGGCGGAGGCGTCCCTGCGCACGAACACGGCGTCCGCGCGCGGCACCATCACCTCGTCCAGGGTGCGTTCGGAGAACTCCAGGGCGTGGTCCAGCAGCGCGGCGGTGTCCTTCGGCAGCTCACCCTGCTCCCGGGACTCGCCGATCAGATGGCCCAGCTCCTCGAGGGTGGCACCGTGGTGCAGCTCCTCGACCGGTTCGATGCCGGCCCTGCGCAGCAGCCTGTTCGCCGCTCCGTCGAAGACGTGCACCAGCGGGCCGACGACCTTCAGATACGCCAGCGTCGATCCGGCGAGCGACTTCGCCAGCCGCTCCGGCACGGCGATGGCCAGATTCTTCGGCGCCAGCTCGCCCAGCACCATCTGCACGACGGTGGCGCCCACGAAGGCGAGCACCACGGAGATGCCGCCCACGGCGGCGTCCGGGAGGCCGAGGCCGGACAGCGCCGGCTCCAGCAGCGCGGACACCGACGGCTCGGCGATGAACCCGACCACCAGGCCGGTGACGGTGATGCCGAGCTGGGCGCCCGACAGCATGAACGACAGGCGCTCCAGCACCCGCAGCGCACGGGCGGCCCTGCGGTCGCCCGCCTCGGCCTCCCGGGCGAGGGCGAGCCGGTCGGCGGAGACGTAGGCGAACTCCTGGGCGACGAAATAGCCGGTGCCGGCGGTCAGGACGAGCACGGCCAGCAGGCCGAGCACGGCGCTCGTGGCACTCACGCACCACCACCTCGCCGGGTGCCGTGGGTGCCGTGGGTGTCGTGGTCGGGAAGGCCCTGGCGGGATGGCCGGGGATCGTGCCCCGGGGGGTCCGTCGGACTGGCGGACAACTCTGGTGCTCCTCTGGTGGCTGTGTGACGGAGAAACGATTCCGGCCGGGAGTGGGTTCCCGGCCTCCGCGGAACGCGGTCAGCTCGCGCCCCTCCCGTACCGCGCGATGATCCGCTCGGCGCCCCGCTCGGCCAGGGCGCGTCGCCGGCCCCAGCGCGAGCGCCGTACGGCGGTCCGTGCCCGCGGGTCGGACGGCGGGGCCGCGAGGTCGGCGAGCCGGCCGGCGGCGCGGGACAGCTCCGCCTGGAGCCGCCGGCGCCGCCCCGGGGTACCGGCCCGCAGCACGGCGGCGTAGAGCCCCTCGACCTCGGCCATCGCGGCACCCAGCCGGAGGTCGGCCGCACGCACCCGCCGCCTGTCCCCGCGCCGCATGAACGCCCTTCCGGTCCTTGAGATGTGCGCAACACTGCAAGCTTTCTACCCATCCGGGGGCCGGGCGTCCCACCGCCGCCGTCGTCTTCTACATTACTGTAGATCTCAGGTCCGGCGAGGACCCGGCCCATCGAGGGCCCGATCCATCGAGAAGGAGTACGCAGTGGGAGTGACCCTGTCCAAGGGCGGCAACGTCTCGCTCAGCAAGGAGGCGCCCGGTCTGACCGCCGTGCTGGTCGGCCTCGGCTGGGACGTCCGCACGACCACCGGCACCGACTACGACCTCGACGCCTCGGCGCTGCTGCTGGACGCCACCGGCAAGGTGCCGTCCGACCAGCACTTCGTCTTCTACAACAACCTGCGCAGCCCGGACGGTTCGGTGGAGCACACCGGCGACAACCTCACCGGCGAGGGCGAGGGCGACGACGAGTCCGTCAAGGTGGACCTCGCGGCCGTGCCGGCGGACGTGGACAAGATCGTGTTCCCGGTCTCGATCCATGACGCGGAGAACCGGGGCCAGAGCTTCGGCCAGGTGCGCAACGCGTTCATCCGGGTCGTCAACCAGGCGGGCGGCGCCGAGATAGCCCGCTACGACCTCTCCGAGGACGCCTCCACCGAGACGGCGATGGTGTTCGGCGAGCTCTACCGGCACGGCGCGGAGTGGAAGTTCCGCGCCGTCGGCCAGGGCTACGCGTCCGGTCTGGCGGGGATCGCCGCCGACTTCGGCGTCAACGTCTGATCCGGGACCGGCGCCCGCTCACCGCTGACGCAGGGTGCCGACGGCTTTGAGGACGCGGACCGCCCCGTTCTTCAGGGCGGGGTGGCCGCGGACCAGGTGATGGGCGGCGCGCAGGGGCTCGTGGCGGAGCCAGTGGAGGGCCGCGGCGGGGCCCGCCGTCCGCAGGGCTCCCTCATGGACCAGGAGATCCCCGGTCTTGAAGGAGTTCTTGTACGGGGCCTCGCCCCGGCCGAAGTCCACCAGCCGGACACCGGACTCGGCGGCGGCCTCGATCATCCGCAGATACAGGACGCGGCCCGGCGAGTACGTGGCGAGGGCCCGGTCGTACGAGGGGAACCAGCAGGACAGGACCGTGCGCGAACGCAGGCCGAAGTGGGCGGCGACGGGCCGGCCGGCCGCGTAGAGCACCGACAGCGTGCCCGAGCAGTCCGCCGCCCGGGTCGCGGCGAGGCTGTCCACCAGCCGGGCGATCCACGGCTGGGCGAACGGATCGCGCCGGCCGGTGCGGCGGTAGTGGGCGGACTTCCAGGCGACCAGGGTGCGCAGGACCGCCGGGCTCCGGTCGTCGTGCACGAAGCGGACCGGCCCGAGGTTCCGGGTCATCCGGCGTTCCTGGGCCCGCGCCGACTTCAGGAAGCCACGGGCATGGGCGCGCAGATGCCGCTCGTAGTGCGCGAACCCCTGGGTGAGGTCGACCATCGGGGACGCGAACTGGCCCGTCGCGTACGGCAGGAAGAGGTCCTGCCCGCTCTCGAGGTGGTTGAACTCCCAGGTGTTCAGGGCGCAGGCCCGCATCAGCTGGTGCGGATCCAGGCGCAGGCCGGGGTCCAGGACGGCGCCCTGGCAGTCGGAGACGCCCAGGCCGACGGCCCGGCCGCAGCCCCAACGGCCCCTCTGGTACGGGAAGTAGCCGACCGTACGGCCGTTGCGGCGCAGGACCGCCACCCGGGTGTCGTGCCGCACCCGGCCGACGGCCTGGCTGAACTGGGCACTCATGAACGGGTTGGCGGCTGGCGTGGTCGCGGCCCGCAGCTCGTTCCAGTGGTCGAGGTCTGCGGCGGTCAGATCACGGGGGTGCACGATGGAGACGCGCGGAGCGGTGATGGTCATGGCGTCTCCATCGTCGACGAGACGCGCAGGTCAGGCGCCCGGAACCGGAAAACCGGCCCATGTGAACGTACAGCCGAGGACTCACGGGGACGGGTGAACCGCCCGTTCGCGCGCCCGCCGGGAAAACATGACGGAACGTGTCAGGTATGGCGGGAAACATGGGGTTCGTCAGGACGACATCCCACGACGTGAGGAGTTCCCGTGCACGGCCGGCAGACCGTCATCCCCCTGGAGTGTGAGCACACGGTGGCCCGCGAGGACAGCGAGGAAAACGAGGAAACCGTTCCGCCGGAGCGGGCCTGGCTCGGCGTGGTGTCGGCCGAGCACGCCCGCCTCGCGAGTCGGCACGGCTGGATCCAGCTCAACCACGGCGACCGCCGCAATCTCGTCCGGCTGCGCCGGGGGGACGGATTCGTCTTCTACTCGCCCACCGAGCGCATGGGCGACCGGGCGAAGCTGCGTGCCTTCACGGCGCTCGGGACGGTCGCCGACGACGAGCCCTACCTCGCGGCCGAGACCGTGGACATGGGGGCCAGGGGGACGCTGCGGCCCTGGCGGCGGACCGTCGACTTCGCACCGGTGCGCGCCGTCGGCCTGCACACCGTCACCCACGACCTGCTGCTGACCCGGGAGCGCAGCTGGGGCCACGGACTCCGCTTCGGTCTCCTGCCGCTGGCCGGGGCGGACTTCGCGGTACTGCGCGGCGCGATGGAGCGATGAGGGGGCGGCCACGGCGCTCGGCGCGGTCGCCTACGCGGCCGCGTGTGCCAGGAGCAGCGGTTGGAAGAAGCCCGACTCCTCCGGCGTCCGCCACACGGGATCCACGAAACCCGCGCCCTCCACGAGCGCGCTCAGCCGGTCCCGGCCGAGCGCCCAGTAGGTGGCCCGGACGACCCGGACGTCCCACCGCCCGTCCGCCGGCACGAGCCGGAAGTGCTCGAGGTCGTAGTGCTCGCCGTCCTCGTGCCAGTGCCAGAGCTGGAAGGACACGGTCCGCTCCGCCCCGTCCGGTGGCCGGTGGACCTGCACGGGCGTCGCCGCGGGCCGCTCGCGCAGCAGGTCGTCGTAGGGGCGGGTGCTGAGCAGCAGCCGGCCGCCGGGGCGCAGGACACGGCGCATCTCCGTCAGCGCGGTGTGCACGTCCCGGGCCGTCACCAGGTGCGGCAGGGAGTTGTCGGCGCAGACGACGGCGTCGAAGCGGGCGTCCGCGAAGGGCAGGCGGCGCATGTCGGCGGCGGCCGTGCGCAGTGGCACCTCCCTGAGGGCGGCCTCCCGGGCGGCCCGGGCCGCCGCACGGGGGCTGAGATCCGTCCCGGTGACCTCGTGCCCGTGCAGGGCGAGGCCGACGGCCTGGGTGCCGATGCCGCAGGAGCAGTCCAGGACCTTCGCCCCGGCCCGGCCCAGCAGCGCGTCGAGGGCGCGGCCCTGCCGGCGGACGCTCGCGTCCCAGTCGGCGTAGATGAGGTGGTAGTCGTCGGCGAGTCCGTCGTAGAAGCGGCGGGTCTCCTCGGTCCCGGACATGCCCCTGAGACTACTGCGCCCGCGCGGCGCGGCTCGGTGGGGGAGGCGTGGGTGGCGGCACCCGGGGTGCGGCCCCGTTCGGGTGAGCCGGGGGTGGCGGTGGTGGCGGTGGGCGGGTCGCCGTACGCGCCCGGCTGTGGCTGCCCGGGCTCACCGGGCGGTACACGGTCTCGCTCCGCCCGGGCCGCCGCGGGACGTCCGGCCGCACCCCTGGATGCTGCCCGGGCCCCGCACGACGACCCCCGCCTCACGGCGGCGGCCGACCTCGACGGCGGCCTCGCCCACGTCCAGGAGAACGCCACCCCCGGTCACCTCTCCACCGTCGCCGCCGACGGCCTCGACCGGCCCTTCCCCCTCGTCGGCAAGGACGGCAACGGCCTCGCCACGGTGCCGTCCTGGCGAGCCCGGTGGCGGCACAGCCGCGGACCGCGCCGGGGCCTCACCCTGCGGGGCGCCGCGCATGCGACGTACACCAAGGCGGAGCCGCTCGCCCACCGGCTCCGCCTGCCGCGCGAGACCGTCAAGGAGCACATCGGCACCCTCGCCCCGCACCGGGCGACGACGGCGCGTTCGACCGCCTCGCGGCGCGCCACCCGGAGCCGCGGTCCTTCTCCTGAGCCGGGCGGCCCCGGGCGTTGTCAGTGGTCCGGAGGAAGATGCCGATCATGACGTCGACCCTGACCTCGCCGCTGACCCTGCCCGCTTCCCTGACGGCCGCCCGTCGGGTCGATCCCACCGCCGAGGGATGGGGGTTCGACACCCATCACGCGGTGGCCACGCCCGCGGGCGACACCTACGTGGTGTCCGGGGCGGGGCGCTATCGCTGGGATGCCGCGGCGGCGACGGATCCCGCCGAACACAACTTCCGCTGTCAGCTCATCACCCGCCACGGCCCCGACGGACGGCCCGTCGCCGTCGCCCTGTACGGACAGCCGCGGCCGGACGGCACGCCCTCGGCGATCGAGGAGGGCACCGAGCCGACGCTGGCGGTCCTCCCGGACGGGACCGTGGCCCTCAGCTCGAAGCCGGGCACCACCCATCTGCTCTCCGCGGACCTGAGCCGGGTCCTGGCCTCCTGGCGGATGCCCTGGGGCTGGGAGGAGGAGAAGGATCGCAACGGCGACCCCTACGCCGCGTCGATCACCGTCACGCCCTCGGGACGGCTGCTGTGCGTGACGTCCGAGTACGGGCTGAGCAATGTCGCCGGCGCCCACCCCAACATCGTCGCCCTGTCCGAGCCCGGCGAGCCGCTCACCCCGGGCTCCAGGGCCACGCTCCGGGCCCTCGCCACGCACGACGCGCGCACCGACCGCCAGACCGACGCCGACCTGTACGCCCATGTCCGCTTCGGGGGCGCGCCGGTGGGCCGCGACCACCGCCCCTCGCCCTCCCTGACCGAGATCGTGTCCCGGGACTCCCGCCGCGCCTCCGAATACCACGACTGCACGCTGGGACGCCCGGCGGCGCTGGGCGACGACCTGTTCGTCGTCCCCGTCTTCGGACGCCTCCACCGCTCCGGCAACCGGGGCCAGGTCTTCACGTTCGCGCTCCTGGACGACCGGGGAGCGGTCCGGGGCCGGCTGGAGGGGCTCCACCGGTACGACGACAGCCCGTTCACCGGCTTCTGCTTCACCGTGGTCGGCGATCCGTACCGCGCCCGCGCCTTCCACCTCAACCGCTTCGGCCTGTACGCCTGGAGCGCCGACGGCCGGCTGCGCTCGCGCATGTCCACCGAGGACAAGCCGTACAAGGCGCTCACCCACTTCACCCTCCTGGAGGCCACGCCCGCCGGTGAACTCCTCCTCGCCCACCGCAAGCAGCACCTGCTGCTGCGCGTGCCGGTCCCGGAGGACCTCGACGGTCTCGCTGCCGCGGTGGAGGCGGCCCTGAAGAGCTACGCCCGGGGGCGGACGGCGTGGAAGAAGGAGTACGCCCCGGTGAACTGGCACTGGGTCGACGGCTCCGCCCGGGTGCACCACCTGTGAACCCGGCCGGAGCCGTCCGGAGGGACCGGCCTCAGGCCGTCGGGGCGGGCAGCCACAGGTCGGGGCCGAAGACCTCGTACCGGATCCGCCGGGCCGGGACGCCGGCGTGCAGCAGAGCGCCCCGTACCTCCCGCATGAAGGGCACCGGTCCGCACAGGAACACCGTGGCGTCCGCGGGCAGTTCGATCCCGTCGAGGTCCATGAGACCGGCCCGGGAGGTGGGCTCCTCCGCTCCGGGACGCTCGTACCAGAACGTGGCACGCGCGTGCGGCAGCCGCTCCACGAGGTCGCGGGTCTCCGCGCGCAGCGCGTGCTCGGCGGGGGAGCGGTCGGCGTGCAGGACCACCACCGGGCGGGTCGAGCCGAGGCCGGCGAGGTGGGCCAGGATGCCGGTCATGGGCGTGCAGCCGATGCCCGCCGAGACCAGGACCACCGGGGTGCCGGCGTCGGCCGGCTCGTCGAGGAAGACGTCGCCGAACGGCGCGGACAGCATCAGCTCCTCCCCCGCCCGGACCTGGTCGTGCAGCAGGGTGGAGACCTCCCCGTCCGGTCCGTCCGCCGTCCCCGCGACCCGTTTCACCGTGATCCGCCGCAGCTCGCCGTCCGGCGCGCAGGACAGGCTGTACTGCCGCAGCTGCCGCACCCCGTCGGGCATCCGGACCCGCACGCTCACGTACTGGCCCGCCCGGGCGTGCGGCGCGGGCGCGCCGTCGGCGGGACGCAGCAGGAACGACACCACGTCCGCGGTCTCCTCCCGGCGCTCGACGACCGTCCAGGGCCGCCACACCTCGCCGGGCACGACCCCCGCGTCCCGGTAGAGCCGGGCCTCCCGCCCGATCAGGGCGCCCGCCATCAGCCAGTACACCTCGTCCCAGGCGGCCGCCACCTCCGGGGTGACCGCGTCGCCGAGCACCTCGGCGATCGCGCCGAACAGGTACTTGTGGACGATCGTGTACTGGTCGTCGGTGACCCCGACGGCCGCGTGCTTGTGCGCGATCCGGTCCAGGAGCATGTCGGGACGGGTGTCCGGGGCGTCGAGCAGGGCGGTCGCGAACCCGGCGATCGAGGCGGCGAGGGCCTGCCGCTGGGCGCCGCTCGCCTGGTTGCCGCGGTTGAACATCCCGTCCAGCAGCTCGGGCCGGTCGCCGAACATCGTGGCGTAGAACCGCGTGGTGATCTCGTCGAGCGCTCCGGCGACCGCGGGCAGGGTGGCACGGACCACGGCGGCGGATTCTGCGGACAGCATGGAGCCTCCCGGGCAGGGCGTGAGCAGGGGGTGGGCGCCGCATCGGATCGGGCGGCGCACCTCTGTCTAGCAGGCGAAATCCCGTATCCGGGGCCCGATCGGCCGTCCGGGGCGGAAAGGGGACCAATGGCCCCACCGGTCCGGGAACATCGGCCCGGCGGGCGGCCCGCCCACCGGGACGTACGGCGCGGCACGACCGCCCTTCGGCCCGGGGACCGGGCGCAGTAGGGCCGACCGGCCCTGGCCCTCCGGTGCCGGATGGCGCAGGATCTCCGTAAGGCCAGGACCGGCCGTCCCCGCGTACGGGGCGGGGCCGGCCCAGGCGTCCCACGGTACGAACGAGGAGCGATCCGATGGCGGACGGCGAGCGTCCCGAACCCGAGAGCCCGATCCGGGTCTTCCTGCTGGACGACCACGAGGTGGTCCGGCGCGGGGTGCGCGACCTGCTGAACGACGAGCCGGACATCACCGTGGTCGGCGAGGCGGGCACCGTGGAGCAGGCCCTCGTCCGGGTGCCCGCGCTGCGCCCGCAGGTGGCCGTGCTCGACGTACGGCTGCCGGACGGCGACGGCGTGACCGTCTGCCGCGAACTGCGGTCGAGCATGCCGGAGCTGGTCTGTCTGATGCTGACCTCGTTCGACGACGAGGAGGCCCTGCTCGACTCGATCATGGCCGGCGCCTCCGGCTATGTGCTGAAGCAGATCCAGGGCACCGACCTGGTCTCCGCGGTCCGCACGGTCGCCGCCGGGCAGTCGCTGCTCGACCCCAGCGCCACCACCCGGCTGATGGCCCGGCTGCGCCAGGGCCAGGAGCCGGAGCCCGAGCCGGACGCCCTGCCCGGCCTGACGGAGCGGGAGCGCGAGATCCTGGCCCTGATCGGCGAGGGGCTGACCAACCGGCAGATCGGACAGCGGCTCTACCTGGCCGAGAAGACGGTCAAGAACCACATCTCCCGGCTGCTCGCCAAGCTCGGTGTGGAACGGCGCATCCAGGCCGCCGTCATCGCCACCCAGGCCCAGGACCGGCTCCGGCAGAAGGGGCACTGACCCCGGCGGCGCTCCCGCGCACCCCGCCCGCCCGGTACGGCAAGGGACCCACGTCCTTTGCCGTACCGCTGTGCTCAGGCGCTGTCCCGGGCCCCGATAACCTCGCGGCCGGTGACCATGCCGGGCTCGATCCGGACGAAGACGCCGTCCCTGATCGGCATCCACGAGGTGGGACCGCTCCCGGACAGCCGGTCGTGCTCGGCCGGGTCGGTCACCACGGCCGCCTGCCCCGTGACGACGACGCTCCAGCCCGACTGGGTCGCCGCGTGCCACTCGTCCGCCTCGAAGGCGACCACGACGCCGTCGATCGCACGGACCAGGTCGGAGGCGGCCGAGGTGCGCAGCACGACGGAGGCGTCCGGGTCGAGGGTGAAGTTCACGGGGAGGACCGCGGGCAGCGCGTGTCGGGTGTACACGACCCGGCCGACCGGCACCTTCGCCAGCAGGCGCAGGCACTCCTGCCGGTCGAGCGCGCGAAAGGCATCGTTCTGAACCATCCGTCCATCGTGGGACGTGCCCCCGGGTCCCGGTAGGGCCGGACGGCCTGTTCTGGGCGGGGAACACGGGCCGCCGAACGGAGCGGGTACGGAGAAGGGGCCCTGCGGCACTCGGGTCGCGGGGCCCCTCCGGACGAGGTGGGACGAGGTGGGGCGGGGCGCGGATCAGACGGTGCTGTCGGCGCCCCACGGGGCGTACAGGTCGAGCAGCCGGGTGCGGGTGGAGCGCAGCCGGTGGGCGAGGACGTCACCGACCCACTGGCCGACGGCCCGGCCCAGCTCCGGGTCCTCCTCGCACATCATGCGGACGGCGGTGGCGTCGAACTCGTACGCCCGTACCGGCGTCGCCGCCTCCGCGCCCAGATGCCAGACGTGGGGCGTGAACAGCCAGGACCAGCCGACGAGTTCGTTGTGCCGCAGGGACTCGATGACGGCCGCGCGGCGGCCGGGCACATGCATGTCGAGGTCGACGGTGCCCGTACGGACGATCCAGAACCGGTCGGCCCGGCCGCCCTCATCGAACAGTCGCGTCCCCTGCGGGAAGGACACCTCGCGGGCGACGCGCAGGAGCCGCTCGCGGTGCTCGGCCGGGAGGGCGCGCAGCATGCTGGGCGCAGGGATGTCGATCATGGCGTGCCTCCGGGCTGGTCGACGGGATCTGCCATGTCCAGCATGGTTCCGGCGCCCACCGCCGGACCATGGGCCGTCCGGCACCCGGCCCGGGCCGGTCGGCCCGGCCCCGGGCTTGGGCAGGCCCCCGGACGGGCCTGGCCCCGGGTTTGGGCAGGCTCCGGGCGGGCCCGGGCCCCGGTTTGGGCAGGCCCCCGGACGGGCCTGGCCCCGGGTTTGGGCAGGCCCCGGACGGGCCCGGGCCCCGGAGAGGCCCGGCCCCGGTCAGGCCCGGCCCCGGTCAGGCCCGGCCCCGGTCAGGCCCGGCCCCGGTCAGGCCCGGCCCCGGTCAGGGCAGGCCCCGGATAAGCCCGGCCACCGACAGGCCCGGCCCCCGACAGGGCATCCTGGCGGCATGCGTACCGTCGGCGTGGACCTCTCCGCGCGCCCCCGTCGTACCGCCGCGTCCGTGATCGACTGGTCCGGGGAGCGGGCCGTCGTGCACGCCCCGGTCCTGCGCTGCACCGACGAACGCCTGCTGGAGCTCCTCACCGCCCTGGGCGAGGAGGACCGGGCCGGGGTGGACTGTCCGTTCGGCTGGCCCGTCGCGTTCGTCGAGGCGATGGCCGCCCACGCCGCACCGCACCCCGGCTGGCCGGGCCGGGACACCGAGGGCGACGACGATCTCCGGGCCCTGCGCTACCGGCGCACCGATCTGCTCGTCGCGCCGCACGCCCCGCGCTTCCCGCTGTCGGTCTCCTTCGACAAGCTGGGCTCCGTCGCCGCCCGCTGGGCCCGCCTCCAGGCCCGCCTCGCTCGGCTCGGCCACCCGGTGGACCGCACGGGGGCCGGCCGGGTGGCCGAGGTGTACCCGGCCGCCGCCCGCCACCGCTGGGGCCTGTCCCTCGGCACCGTCGACGAACTGACCGCCGCCGCACCCTGGCTGCACCTCTCCGGCCCCGCACGGGAGACGTACGCCACCGACCGGGACGCCTACGACGCCCTCATCGCCTCGCTGACGGCCCGCGCGATCGGCCTGGGGCGCACCGCGTGGCCCGGCGCCGAGGACGCCGGACCCGCGCGCACCGAGGGCTGGATCCACCTCCCCGAGCCGGACTCCCTCACCGGCCTCCTGCACGACTGACGGATCGTCACAGCGGTGCCTCTGTAGGGCCGTTCGGCCCCCGGTGAGGACCTCAGGCCCCTGCCGTCCCGGGGACACCGGACCGGAGACTTGCGGTGCATCCCCCAAGGAGGTCCGCACATGTCCGTCATCACCGTCGGTCTCGACGGCTCGCCCGAGAGTCTCGCCGCCGCGGACTGGGCCGCCCGCGAGGCGGCCCACCAGGAGGCGCTCCTGCGGCTCGTCCACGCGGAGGAACCGGTGGTCCCGCTGTACGCGCCGCTCGGCGGCATCTCCGCGCCCGGAGTGCTCGCCGGGCAGCGCGACTGGGCCGCGCACCTGCTCCGGGAGACGGAGTCCCGGCTCGCGCTGCGCCGCCCCGATCTGCGGATCACCGCCGAGGAGACCCGGCAGGAGCCGGTGCCCGCCCTGCTGTCCGCCGCCGCGCACGCCGACCTGCTGGTCCTGGGGTCCCGCGGCCTCGGCACGGTCACCGGGTTCCTGGTCGGCTCCGTCGCCCAGGCCGTCGTGGCCCGCTCCGAACGGCCCGTCGTCCTCGTCCGGGCCGGCGAGCGCGCCGAGGACGAGCATCTGCCGGACGCCGCCGGAGCCCCTTCGCAGACCACGCCGTACCGCGACGTCGTGCTCGGCCTGGACGTCGCGGACCCGGCGGCCGCCGTCCTGGAGTTCGCCTTCGAGGCCGCCCGCCGCCGCGCCGGCGGGCTGCGGGTCGTGCACGGCTGGAACCCGGCGGCCGTCTACGGCTACGGCGCCGTCCTGGACGCCGGTCTCGACGCCGAACTGGCCGAGGAGGCGCAGCAGCAGCTGAGCGAGGCCCTGCGGCCCTGGCGGGACAAGTTCCCCGGCGTCGAGGTCCGCGAACAGGCCGTCGTGGGCGGCGCCGGCCGTCATCTCGTGCACGCGTCCCGGGACGCCGCCCTGGTCGTCGTGGGCCGCGCGCGGCGCCGCACCCCGGTCGGCGGCCGTATCGGCCCGGTGACGCACGCCGTCCTGCAGCACGCGTCGGCACCGGTCGCCGTCGTACCGCACGACTGAGCACGACTGAGTACGACTGAGCACGACTGAGCACGAGGGAGGGCGGGACACCGCCCCGGGTCCACCGGCCGGGCCGGTCGGACCCCACCCGGGACCACCGGCCCCTGCCGTCCGGGCCCCCGGGAACCCACGCTGGAATCCGATCCCTTGCCCCAGGAGGTGGAGATCATGCTCCGCACTGTCACCGCAGGCCTCGACGGCTCGCCCGAGAGCCGGGCCGCCGCGGAGTGGGCGGCCCGCGAGTCGACCCTGCGCAGCCTGCCGCTCAAGCTCGTCCACGTCTGGGAGCCCGTGCCGGAGCCGATGGCCCAGGCCCCGCTCCTCGGCGCGGAGACCCAGCAGCACTGGACCGAGAGGATTCCCCGCGAGGCCGCCGAGGGCATGGCGCTGCGCCACCCCGGCCTCGAGGTGATCACCGAGCAGCTCTACGGCCACCCCGGCGACGTGCTCGCCGAGGCGGCGAAGGACGCCGACCTGCTGGTCCTCGGCTCGCGCGGCCTCGGCGGCCCGGTCGGCTTCATGGTCGGCTCGGTCGGCCTGTCGGTCGTCGCCCACGCCGAGCGCCCCGTGGTGCTGGTCCGGGCGCTGGAACAGGCCGCCGACGAGCACGAGCCGGACCCGGTGGGCATCCCGTCCGCCGCGACCCCCTTCCGGCCGGTGGTCCTCGGGCTGGACACCGCGCACCCGGACGAGTCGCTCCTCGCGTTCGCCTTCGACGCCGCCCTGCGCCGCGAGACCCCGCTGCGGGTCGTCCACGCCTGGAACCCGCCGCCGTACTACGCCTACGGCACCCCCGCAAACCCCGCGCTGCACGAGGCACTGGCCCTCAACGCCGCCGAGGAACTCGCCAAGGTGCTCAGCCCCTGGCGGACCAGGTTCCCGGGGGTGGAGACCGTCGAGGTCACCCGCTACGGCAGCCCCGCGGTCCATCTCGTGGACGCCTCCCACGAGGCCTCCCTGGTCGTCGTCGGCCGGCGCGCCCGCCGCAACCCGGTGGGCAGCCACATCGGCCATGTCACCCACGCCGTCCTGCACCACGCCACCGTCCCCGTCGCCGTGGTCCCCCACGACTGACGCGCCCGCACCGAGGAGAAGAGAGCCATGAAGGCAGCGGTCGTCCGAGCGTTCGGCGAGCCCCTGGTCATCGAGGAGCGCCCCGACCCCGAGCCCGGCCCCGGTCAGGTCCGGGTCCGGGTGGAGGCCTCCGGGCTGTGCCACACCGACATCCACGCGGCGCACGGCGACTGGCCCGTGAAGCCGAGCCCGCCGTTCGTGCCGGGCCACGAGGGCGTCGGCCTGGTCGAGAAGCTGGGCGAGGGCGTCACCCACCTCGCCCTAGGACAGCGGGTCGCCGTGCCCTGGCTCGGCACGGCGTGCGGGCGCTGCGAGCACTGTCTGTCGGGCTGGGAGACCCTGTGCGAGCAGCAGGTCAACACCGGCTACGGCTGCGACGGCGGGTACGCGGAGAAGATGCTCGCCCGGGCCGACTTCGCCCAGCCCGTGCCCGACGGCGTCAGCCCCTTCGACGCCGCCCCGCTGACCTGCGCGGGCGTCACGACGTACAAGGCGCTGAAGGTCGCCGACGTGCGGCCGGCGCAGCTCGTCGCGATCTCCGGCGTCGGCGGGCTCGGCCATCTCGCCGTGCAGTACGCGAAGATCGCCGGCGCCACCGTCGCCGCGATCGACGTCACCGACGAGAAGCTCGACCTGGCGGCCGACCTCGGCGCCGACATCCTGATCGACGCCCGCAAGGAGGACGTCGGCGAGGTGCTCAAGCGGTACGGCGGCGCCCACGCGGCGATCGCGCTGGCCGTGAACGAGGCCGCCTTCTCCGCCGCCTACTCCGGGCTGCGGCGCGGCGGCAAACTGGTCATGGTCGCCCTGCCCGCGCACGGCACGGTCCGGCTGCCCATCTTCGACACGGTCCTCAACGGCACCTCCGTCATCGGCTCGATCGTCGGCACCCGCCAGGACCTCGCCGAGGTGTTCCGGCTGCACGCGGCCGGCCGCACCCGGGTCATCCACGAGACCCGCCCGCTGGAGAGCGTCAACGAGTCGATCGAGGCCGTGCTGCGCGGCCAGGTCAAGGCCCGGATCGTCTTCGACCTCGGAGCGGGCCGGTGAGGACCGACGAACGGCCCGTGGTCGTCGGCGTGGACGGCTCCGGGCCGAGCCTGCACGCCGTGGACCGGGCCGCCGACGAGGCCGCGCTGCGCCGGGTGCCGCTGCGGGTGGTGTACGCCTCCCTCTGGGAGCGCTACGAGGGCACGGCGCTCGCCGGCGACCACAAGCCCGACGAGGAGGTCCGCGCCGACGACATCGTCGCGGTGGCCGCCCGCCGGGCCCGCGAACGCCGGCCGGAGCTGACGGTCTCGGCCGAGGTGGTCGCCGAGGAACCCGAGTACGTGCTGGTCCGGGAGGGACGCGACGCCTCCGCGCTGGTGCTCGGCACCCGGGGCCGCGGCAGCGTCCGCGAGATGCTCCTCGGCTCCGTCAGCCTCACCGTGGCCGCGCACGCGCACTGCCCGGTGATCGTGGTCCGCGGCGAGGGCTCCGGCGCGGGGCCGCACGGCCCGGTCGTGGTGGGCGTCGGGGAGCACGGCAAGGACGCGGCGGCGGTGCGCTTCGCCGTTGCGGAGGCCCGGCTGCGCGGGGTGCCCCTGGAGGCCGTACGGGCCTGGCGCCGCCCGGCGCGGGAGAGCGTGGACCACCCCCTGCTGACCGGAGAGCCCGCGCGCCGGCACGAGGAGCGGGCCGCCGAGGCCCTTCAGGAGGCCCTGGCGGACGTCCCGGCCGACGTCGAGCTGCGCCGCCGCACCGTCGAGGGCCCGCCCCGTGACGTCCTGCTGGACGCCTCCCGGGACGCCGGCCTGCTGGTGGTCGGCGCCCGGCGCACCCACGGGCACCGCGGCCTCCAGCTCGGCCGGGTCGCCCACGGGGTCCTGCACCGGGCGGACTGCGCGGTCGCCGTGGTGCCCGAGCCGGAGTGAGGGGCCCTCAGAGCTCCGCCGCGTGATCGGGGACGTACGTCCGCAGATCGCGCGGCGAGCGCTGGTAGCCGGTCGACGGCGGCCGCTGCGGAAGCTCCAGCACCGGCGGCGGCACCTCGCGGTACGGCACCGTCGACAGCAGATGGGCGATCATGTTCAGCCGGGCCGTGCGCTTGTCGTCGCTCTCCACGACGTACCAGGGCGCCTCGGAGATGTCGGTGTGCACCATCATCTCGTCCTTCGCCCGCGAGTACGCCTCCCAGCGGGTGATCGACTCCAGGTCCATCGGCGACAGCTTCCAGCGCCGCAGCGGGTCCTCCAGCCGGCGCCGGAACCGCTCCTGCTGCTCGGTGTCGCTCACCGAGAACCAGTACTTGCGCAGCAGGATGCCGTCCTCGATCAGCATCCGCTCGAAGATCGGGCACTGGCGCAGGAACAGCTCGTGCTCCTCCTTCGAGCAGAAACCCATCACCTGCTCGACACCGGCCCGGTTGTACCAGGACCGGTCGAACAGCACGATCTCCCCGGCGGCCGGCAGATGCTCGACGTACCGCTGGAAGTACCACTGGGTGCGCTCGCGCTCGGTCGGCTTCGGCAGCGCGGCGATCCGGGCGACCCGCGGATTGAGGTGCTCCGCCACCCGTTTGATCGTGCCGCCCTTGCCGGCCGCGTCCCGCCCCTCGAAGACCACCACCAGCCGGACGCCGTTCGCCCGCACCCACTCCTGGAGTCTCACCAACTCCGTCTGGAGACGCAGCAGTTCCTTCTCGTACACCTTGCGCGGCAGCTCCGCCGCCTTCTTGCCGGCCATGGGACGTCACGCTACCCGTCCCCGGGCCGACCGGCGGGACCATCGGCGTCGGATGGGGCCGAGCGGCCCCTGCCGGTGGCCGCCGCGGCGCGCGACGATCGAAGGGTCCCGCGGAGGGTCGTCGGACGCGGGAGCCGATCTCGGAGGAGGCGAACCGTCATGACCGACACGGTGCTGGTCACGTACGGGACGACCAACGGTTCGACGGCGGAGATCGCCGAAGCGGTGGCCGACGTACTGCGCAAGGACGGGCTGTCCGTCGAGGCGCGCCCGGCGCGCGACGTGGTGAGCGTGGCCCCGTACGACGCCGTCGTGGTCGGCGGCGGGCTGTACGCCGGACGCTGGCACAAGGACGCCCGCCGGTTCGTGCGGCGCCACCGCCGGACGCTGGCCGGACGCCCCGTCTGGCTCTTCAGCAGCGGCCCGCTGGACCCCTCGGCGTCCGAGCGGGACATCCCGCCCGTACGGGGTGTGCGGCGGGCGATGACGGCGCTGGACGCCCGGCAGCACATCACCTTCGGCGGTTGCCTCGAAGAGGGCGCCAAGGGCCGGGTGGCCGGGATGATCCTGCGCTCGGGCAAGGGCGGCGACTTCCGGGACTTCGCCGCGATCGAGACCTGGGCGGACGGGATCGCCCAGGAACTGAACCGCTCGTAGGACGTCTCCGCTTGTCCGGCAGGTGCGAAAGGACGTGACGGCCATGGCCGAACAGACACCGACACAGGAGGTCACGGAGGGGCCGCCCGCCGGCGATCTGGGCCGCCGGCTCGCCGCGCGGCGAGCCGCGCTCGGACTGTCGCTGCGGGAGACGGCCGACCGGGCCGGCATGGCCCCCAGCTATCTGGCCCATCTGGAGCGCCACCCCGGAGCCGCCCCGAACCGGGGCGCCCTGCTCAGCCTGGCGGGCGTGCTGGGGACCACGGTGTCGGCCCTCACCGGCGGCGACGCCGACCTCCCGCCCGGTGCCGGACGGGCCGGGCACACGCCCGCGTTCACCGAGCTGACCCGCACCGAGTGCGGCGATCTGCTCGCCACGCACGGCGTCGGCAGGCTGGCGGTGCCCACCGCCCAGGCGCCGGTGATCGTGCCCGTCAACTACAGCGTCGTCGACGGCATGATCGTCTTCAGGACCGCGCGGGGCGCGACCCCGTCCCTGGCGGTCGGCTGCCCCGTCGCCTTCGAGGTCGACCGCATCGACGACGTGTTCAGCGAGGGCTGGAGCGTGCTGGTGCGCGGCCACGCCCGGATGGTGACCGACCTCGGCGAGGCGCAGCGCCTCGCACGGCAGGTCCACAGCACCCCGTGGGCCGGCGGCCGGCGTGACGTCTGGGTGCGGATCCAGCCGTACGCCGTCACCGGACGCCGGATCGGCCGGCGCGCGGAGACGGAGGGGCCCGCCGGGTGAGCGGAGGCTCCCGCCGGGTGACACGGCGACGGAGCGACACCGCGGGGGATCGGTGCCGCTCCTGTTTCCCAGGGTCGTACAGAAAACTCCCGTTGCCCAGGTGCCGAACGTCCCGCTCCGGACGCCGTACGGCCCTGGAGGCCGGCCCGGGCGGACGACCGGGACCCCACCGGTTCCGCCCCGGTTCGCCGGGCACTACCGTGGCACATGATCGGACCGGTGGGTGTCCGGCATGGTCAGGGGACCTGGAGGAACGCAGGTGGGAAGCCCCGAGGAGGCCCGGATCCGGCTGCCTCAACTGAGGCTCGACGAGCTGCTGGAGGAGCTGCAGGCACGGCTGGATGCCGCCCGGGGCACCCGGGACCGGGTGCACAGCCTGCTGGAGGCGGTGCTCTCGGTCGGCCGGGAACTGGACCTGGAACAGGCGCTGCGCAGCATCGTGGAGGCGGCGGCGGTGCTGGTGGACGCCGAGTACGCGGCGCTCGGGGTGATCGGCCCGGACGGCAGGCGGCTGTCGGCGTTCCACACCGTCGGGGTCAGCGAGGAGGAGATCGCCCGCATCGGCCCGTACCCGGAGGGCCACGGCATCCTGGGGGAGCTGATCCGCAACCCCGAGCCGCTGCGGCTGGCGAAGCTCTCCGAGCACCCCTCGTCGTACGGCTTCCCGCCCCACCACCCGCCGATGAACACCTTCCTCGGCGTCCCGATCCGGGTCCGCGACCAGGTGTTCGGCAACCTCTACCTGACCGAGAAGCGGGGCGGCGGTCAGTTCGACGAGGAGGACGTCTCCGTCACCCTCACCCTGGCCGTGGCGGCCGGTGTGGCCATCGACAACGCGCGGCTGTACGCGGAGTCCCGGCTGCGGGAGCGCTGGCTGGGGGCGAACGCGGAGATCACCCACAGTCTGATGTCGGGGGCCGAGCGGGCCGAGGTGCTCGGTCTGATCGCCGGGCGGGCCCGGGAGATCACGGGGGCGGCGCTGGCGGTGGTCGCCATGCCCATGGAGGAGACGGGCTCCCTCACCGTGGAACTCGCCCTCGGCGCGGAGGCGGAGGCGCTGCGGGGCCTGGTCCTGCCGGCCGGGGGCAACCTCATCGGCGAGGCGTTCTCCACGGTGGCCGCCGTGACCAGCGCGGACGTCACCGAGGACGAGCGGATGCCGGCGGGGCCCCTGCGCCTCACCGGGCTCGGCCCGGCGGTGGCCGTGCCGGTGGGCACCGGGGACAGCGGGGCGCGCGGTGTCGTGCTGCTGGTCAGGGCGTCCGGGGACACCCCGTTCACCGAGAAGGAGACCGAGCCGCTCCAGGTGTTCGCGGGGCAGGCGGCGATCGCGATGGAGCTGGCGGAGCGCCGGCAGGACGCCGAGCGGATCGCCGTCCTCACCGACCGCGACCGCATCGCCCGCGATCTGCACGACCTGGCGATCCAGCGGCTGTTCGCCACCGGGATGACCCTCCAGAGCGCGGGCCGTTTCATCGAGCACCCCGAGGCCTCCGAGCGCGTCGCGCGGGCGGTCGACGACCTCGACGAGACCATCAAGATCATCCGGTCGACGATCTTCGGACTGCGCACCCGCGACGGGGCCGGCGGCACCGGACTGCGGGCCCGCGCGGTCCGGGTGGTCGGCGAGGCGGCCCCCGTCCTGGGCTTCGCCCCCAGCGTGCGGATGGAGGGACTCCTCGACACCGACGTCCCGAAGGAGGTCGCCGACCATGTCGTGGCCGTCCTCTCGGAGTCCCTCACCAACATCGCCCGCCACGCCCGCGCCGACCGCGCCGAGGTCGTCCTGACCACCGACGGCCGTGAGGTGCGCCTGTCGGTCACGGACAACGGAGTGGGCCTCCCGGACGGCGGCCGCCGCAGCGGGCTGCGCAACCTGGCCGAACGCGCCGAACAACTCGGCGGCACCTTCGCCCCGACCCGCCCCGCCGGCGGCGGCACGTCCCTGGTGTGGCGGGCACCGCTGAAGTCCTAGGCGGACACCTGTGGGAACGTGATGCCGCGCGGTCGCGGAGGGCGTCCATCGTCCGGAGGGCGACGACGGAGTCCGCCAGGGGCCGCAGCGGTGTCTCCCGCAGGCCGGCCTCGACGCAGCGGGCCGTCTCGGCCGCGAACTCGTGGATCGCCGCGCACGGCGCACCGGCAGCGGGGTGCCGTGACTCCCGCTGCCGATCGCCGACTTGAGGTCGGCGTAGTCGGGGTCGAAGCGGCGCATGAAGCCCGGCGAGATCAGCCCGCCGCCGGCCCGCCGCTCCTCCCGGACGACCCGGACGCACGTGACGACATGAGCGGCGCCCATGACGCGCGCGCCGGTCACCCCGATGCGCAGGTCCTCATGCCAGGTCCACCCACGTGCCCGTCGCGGCGGACCGGGTCATCGCCTCCAGCGCGGCGGCGCTGCGCACCGCGTCCGTGAGCGTCGTGCCGTACGGAGTGCCCTCGGCGATCGAGCGCAGGAAGCGGTACGCCTCCACGACCTTCAGATCGTCGTAGCCCATGCCGTTGGCGGCGCCTGGCTGGAACGCGCCGAACTCGCCCGCGCCGGGGCCCACGTACACCGTGCTCACCGGCTGGTCCTGGTACGTCGTACCGCGGCTGACGCCCAGCTCGTTCATCCGCCGGAAGTCCCAGAACACCGCGCCCTTGGTGCCGTGCACCTCGAAGCCGTAGTTGTTCTGCTCGCCGACCGAGACCCGGCAGGCCTCCAGGACGCCCCGGGCGCCGGAGGCGAAGCGCAGCAGACAGTTGACGTAGTCCTCGTTCTCCACCGGTCCCAGCTCACCGCCGGTGGCGCGGCTGTGTCCGGCCGTAGCGCCGGTCGGACGGGCCCGCTCGGGGACGAAGACCGCGGTGTCGGCGGTGAGGGAGGCGATCTCGCCGAGGAGGAAGCGGGCCAGGTCGACCCCGTGCGAGGCGAGGTCGCCCAGGACCCCGCTGCCGCCGCGCGCCCGCTCGTAGCGCCAGGTCAGGGCGCCCTCGGGATGGGCGGCGTAGTCGCTGAAGAGCCGGACGCGGACATGGGTGACCGTGCCGATCTCCCCGGAGGCGATCAGCTCGCGGGCGGCCTCCACGGCGGGCGCGTTGCGGTAGTTGAAGCCGACGGCGCCCTGCACCCCCGCCTCCGCGACCGCGTCGGCGACCGCCCCGGCGTCCTCGGCGGTCAGGCCCACCGGCTTCTCGATCCAGATGTGCTTGCCGGCCCGGGCCATCGCGACGCCGATCTCCCGGTGCAGGAAGTTCGGCGCGGTGATGCTGACGGCCTGCACGCGCGGGTCCGCGGCCACCTCGCGCCAGTCCCGGGACGTCGCGGCGAAGCCGAACTGCGCCGCGGCCTCCTCGGCCCGGCCCGGCACGTCCTCCGCGACCCGGATCAGCTCCGGGCGCAGGCCCAGCCGCGGATAGTGGTGCGCGATCCGGGTGTACGCCTGGGTGTGCACCCGTCCCATCCAGCCGAACCCCACGACGGCGACACCGAGCGTGCTTGCCATGACACCCCTTCGTTTTGGACCGTTCCACAACGCGACGTGCCTCACCCTGAGTCCCGAACCCACAGGTGTCAACCCTGCGGCCACCCTTTGACAAGCCGGTCACCCTGTGGAACGGTCCAGGCCATGAGACCTCCGACGATCCGTGACGTGGCCGAACGCGCCGGTGTGTCGAAGTCCCTGGTCTCCCTCGTTCTGCGCGGCTCCGAACAGGTCCGCCCCGAGAAGCGGCAGGCCGTGCTGACCGCCGTCGAGGAACTCGGCTACCGGCCCAACGCCGCCGCGCGCAGTCTGAGCGAGCGCCGCACCCGCTCGGTCGGCGTCCTGCTGAACGACATGCGCAACCCCTGGTTCGTGGAACTGCTGGACGGTCTGAACTCCCGCCTCCACGACAACGGGCTGCGCATGCTGCTCGCCGACGGCCACCTCAGCCGCCGCCTCGGCGAGGACCTCACCCGCACCTTCACCGAACTGCGGGTCGACGGACTCATCGCCGTCGGTACCCTGCCCCCCTCCGAGGCGCTGCGCTCCGCCGCCACCCACATCCCCACCGTGGTGGCGGGCGCCCGCGAGCCGGATCTGCCCCGCGTCGACGTCGTCGCCAACGACGACGAGCACGGCGCGCGGCTGGCCACCGAGCACCTCATCGCCCTCGGCCACCGCCGTATCGCCCACATCGCGGGACAGGGCGTCGTCGGCACCCTGCGCCGGCGCAGCTTCGAGACGGTCATGGACGAGCACGGGCTCGCCGCCGACGCGACGGTCGAGCAGGGCGACCTGACCGAGGAGGGCGGCTACCGGGCCATGGTCCGGCTGCTCAGCGCCCCCGAGCGGCCGACCGCCGTCTTCGCCTTCAACGACATCGCCTGCGTGGGCGCCCTGTCGGCGGCCGAGGAGTCGGG
Organism: Streptomyces sp. NPDC005811; assembly: GCF_040630405.1. NCBI lineage: Bacteria > Bacillati > Actinomycetota > Actinomycetes > Kitasatosporales > Streptomycetaceae > Streptomyces > Streptomyces sp. NPDC005811. Next base: position 165,095 of record NZ_JBEXXK010000002.1, on the reverse strand, counting down.
CCTCCAGGTTCCCCGGGACCTCTCCCTCGTCGGCTACGACAACACCTCCCTCGCCCGGCTGCGCCACCTCTGGCTCACCACGGTGGACAACGCGAGCCACGACGTCGGCCGGGTCGCCGCCCAGCACCTCCTCGACCGCATCGAGAACCCGGCCCGCCCGAAGCGGACCGTCCTGTCGCCGCCGGCCCTGGAGGTACGGGGGACGACCGCGCCCCCCGCGCAGAGCGGACAGTGACGCGCACCACACGGCCGCTCCGGGAACCCGGCCCCCGGCCGCTCCGACTACTGCATCGGTGCGGCGCGACCCGGTGACGCCGTGCGAGCCGACCTGGAGCGACGGTTGATGGACCAGTCCTGGAAGTCCCCCCTGCCCGTTGTCTGCGGCTTCGCGCTGCTGCTCGCGCTGGTGTTCACGGTGTCGTACGCCACCGGTTCCGCACTGAGGCCCGACGCGCCCGCGACGCCCGTGCCGACCGCGTCCTCGGAGACGGGAGACATGGGCAGCACGGACGGGATGGACGGCATGGAAGGGATGGAAGGGACGGACGGCATGGGCCACTGATGGTCCACAGTTCCAACTCCCCTTCCCTGCAAGGAAATTGACGCGAAGAAGTCGGGAACTCGACGGTGTCCGCGACCGACTACTGGTTCGTGACACCAGAGACAGAGACCGTCTTCGAGGCGATCCGCGCCGAGTTCGGCGCCGCATCGCTCGCGCGGGTCGAACGCATGCTGGAGCCGGGCGGCGGGAAGGACCGGCACCCGGCGCAGAAGGCGGCCAAGTGGATCCTGCCGGGACTCTCGCCCACGCCCTGGCACGACCCGTACGCCCACGCCGAACTCGCGCCGGTCGTCCACGCGTTGGAGGCGGGCCATCAGGCGATCAAGCGGGAGCTGGACGCCGCCTGGGCGGGGCACCGTGCGGCGTTCTCGGACTACGCGCACTATCTGACCCGGCAGGAGGACTGGCAGGCCCTCCACCTCTTCCGCGACGGCGCGCTCGTCGAGGAGTCCGCGGCGCTCGCCCCCACCGCCCACCGGGTGGTCAGGGAGACCGCCGTGGAGACGGAGAAGATCTGCCCGCTCCTCGAATGCCACTTCTCCACCCTGCTGCCGGGCGCGGTCATCGCCCCGCACTGCGACCTGTGGAACTTCAGCATCAACCTGCATCTCGCCGTGGACATCCCGGACGGCTGCCGCCTCACGGTGGCGGGGGAGACCCGATCCTGGGAGGAGGGGAGGTGCCTGCTCTTCGACTACTCCTTCGAGCACGAGGCACGCAACGAGGGCACCCGCCCGAGGACCTGTCTGCTCCTCGACCTCTGGCACCCCGAGACGACGGTCCCGGAGCGGCGCGCGCTGACCGCGCTGTTCACGGAGATCCGCCGTCTGCTGGGGGAGAGCTGACGGCGGGGGCGACGGACCATGGCTCTGCTCGTGCTGGCGCTGGCCCAGCTCGTCATCTCGCTCGACTACAACATCGTCTACGTGGCCCTGCCCGACATCGGCGCCGGGCTGGGGTTCGACGACCACGACCTCCAGTGGGTGGTCAGCGCCTACGTCGTGGCCGGCGGCGGCTTCCTGCTGCTGGGCGGACGGGCCGCGGACCTGCTGGGCCGCCGCCGGATGTTCGTCCTCGCGACCCTGCTCTACGCGGGCTCGTCCCTGGTCGGCGGCCTGGCCGGGACCCCCGGTGTGCTGGTCGCGGTGCGGGCGGTCCAGGGCGTCGGCGGAGCCCTGCTGTTCCCGGCGACGCTGTCCCTGATCAACACCCTGTACGAGGAGGGACCGGCCCGGAACCGGGCCCTCGCGGTGTGGGGCGCGGCCGGGGCCGGCGGGCTCTGCCTGGGGTCCCTGCTGGGCGGGGTCCTGCTGGAGGTGTCCGGCTGGCCGTCCGTGTTCTTCGTCAACGTGCCCGTGGCGGGCGCCCTCGCCGTGGCCGGCCGGTGCCTCTTCCCCGCCGACGGGCCGCGCGACCGCGCACGCCGCTTCGACCTGGCGGGCGCCCCGACCGCGACGGGCGGGGTCACCCTGCTGGTGTTCCTGCTGGTGCGGGCCCCGGCCCAGGGCTGGGGCACCCCGGCCGTCCTGACGAGCGCCGCGCTGTCCGCCGGACTGCTGGCCCTCTTCGTCGTCGTGGAGCGGCGCTCCCGCGACCCGCTCGTACCGGTGCGGCTGTTCGCCCGGCGCGGTCTGGTCGTGGCGATGGGGGTGACGGCCCTGTTCAACGCGACGTTCAGTTCGGTGCCGTACTTCCTCACGCTGTACTTCCGGACCGTCCACGGCTACAGCGCGGTCGCCACCGGCCTGGCGTTCCTCGTGCCGGCCGTGCTGGTCGCCGCCGGCACGCGGGCCGGTGAACGCGCCGTCGCCGTCGTGGGCGTGCACCGGATGCTGGTGGGCGGCCTGCTGCTGGGCGCCGCCGGAGCGGCAGCCCTGGCTCTGGCGCTCACCCCCGACGGCTCGTACGCCGGACTCCTGCCGGGGATCGTGCTGCTGAGCCTCGGGCAGGGCGCTGCCTGGACGGGGATGTGGATCACCGCGTCCGCCGGGGTGGCCCCGGGGGACCAGGGCATCGCCTCCGGCCTGGCCTCGACCACCCTTCAGGTGGGCGGCGCGGTCGGCCTCGCCGTCCTGGTCGCCCTCGCCGGGGGCGTCGGGCAGAACGCCTCCGGTCCCGCACTGCTCGACGGCATCCGTACGGCCGTCCTCGCCACGGCGGCCGGTATCGGCTGCGGCGCACTGGCGCTGCTCGCCCGCCGCGGCACCACGCGTCCGTAACCCCATCCCTCCTCACCACCTCTCACCTCCACCTGCCCTCATGTCCGGCCCGCCCGGCCGTCCTCCGTCATGCCCTGGAGCCCTCATGTTCCCCACCTCCGCCGGCCCTTCCGCGCCCGTGGCCGCCGTGCTGTGCGGGCTCGGCGGGCGGCTGCCCGCCCGTGCGGTGACCAACGCGCACCTCGCCCGGCGGCTCGACACCGACGACACCTGGATCCGCACCCGGACCGGGATCCGCCGGCGGTACGTCGTCGAGCCCGGGCAGGCGACCTCCGACCTGGCCGTCGAGGCCGGCCGCCGGGCGCTGGCCTCGGCCGGCGCGGACCGGGTCGACGCCGTGCTGGTGGCCACGACGACCCCGGACCGCCCATGCCCCGCCACCGCGCCCGCGGTCGCCGCCCGGCTCGGCCAGTCCGGAGCGGCCGCGTTCGACGTGGGCGCGGTGTGCACCGGCTTCGTCTACGGGCTCGCCTCCGCCGCCGGACTGATCGCGGCCGGGGTCGCCGAACGGGTGCTGCTCATCGGCGCGGACACCTACTCCACGATCGTGGACCCGCTGGACCGGGCCAACGCGATCATCTTCGGCGACGGCGCCGGAGCCGTCGTCCTGCGCGCGGGACGGCCCGACGAGCCCGGCGCGGTCGGCCACTTCGACCTCGGCAGCGACGGCACCCACGAGGACCTGATCACGGTCGCCGCCGGCGGCTCACGGCAGCGCTCCCGGCCCGGTGAACCCGGCCGCGAGGAGCGGCACTTCGCCATGCGGGGCCGGGAGGTCTACCGGCACGCGGTGACCCGTATGGCCGCGTCGGCGCGGGCCACGCTGTCCGGGGCCGGCTGGACGGCCGACGACGTGGACCACTTCGTACCGCACCAGGCCAATCTGCGGATCCTGCACTCGGTGGCGGACGCGCTCGCCCTGCCCCGCGAGCGGTGCGTCACGCACGTCGAGTCCGTCGGCAACACGGGCGCCGCGTCCATCCCGCTGGCCCTCGCCGACGCGGCCCGCGCCGGGACGCTCCGGCCCGGCCACCGCCTGCTGCTCACCGCCTTCGGAGGCGGCCTCACCTGGGGCTCCTGCCTCCTGACCTGGCCCGAACTCCCCCGACCGGAACGGATCACACCATGACCGACACCTATGCGCGACTCGTCGCCCTCCTCACCGCGCTGCACGACGTCGCGCCCGCCCTCGTCCGGCCCGAGGCGACGCTCGGCGAGCTGGACGTCGACTCGCTGACCACGGTCGAGATCGGCATCCGCGTCGAACGCGACCTCGGGGTGGACGTCGGCGACGACGAACTCCGGCCCGACCTCACCCTCGGCGGGCTCGCCGCCCTCGTCGACTCCCGCCGAGCCACCACCGTCTGACCCCACGGAAGGAAACCCACAGATGCAGATCAAGGACCGGCCCGGCGGCGTGATCGGCGCGACCGTCGAGGACTTCGACCACCGCACGGCCTCGGACGCCGACCTCGCCGCCCTGAAGCACACCGTCTACACGAAGAAGATCGCCGTCCTGAGGAACCAGGACCTCACCCCCCGGGATTTCCTCGCGCTCGGCCGGCGGCTGGGCCGTCCGGAGACGTACTACGAGCCGATGTACCGGCACCCGGAGGTCCCGGAGATATTCGTCTCCTCCAACGTCCCCGAGAACGGACGGCAGATCGGCGTTCCGAAGACCGGGAAATTCTGGCACGCCGACTACCAGTTCATGCCGGACCCCTTCGGTATCACCCTCATCCACCCCCAGGTCGTTCCGACGAGGAACCGCGGTACCTATTTCATCGACATGGGAAAGGCCTACCGGGAACTGCCCGACGACCTGAAGAAGGAGATCTCCGGAACGCGGTGCCGGCATTCCGTGCGCAAGTACTTCAAGATCCGGCCGCACGACGTCTACCGGCCCCTGTCCGAGATCCTCGACGAGGTCGAGCGCAAGACGCCGGCCGTCGTCCAGCCGACCGTCTTCACCCACCCCATGACCGGGGAGCCGGTCCTCTACGTCAGTGAGGGCTTCACCGTCGGCATCGAGGACGAGGACGGCGCACCGCTCGACGAGGAGCTGCTCAAGCGGCTGTTCGAGGCCACCGGCCAGCTGGACGAGACCTTCGCGCACCCCGGCATCCACCTCCAGAGCTTCGAGCAGGGTGATCTGCTGGTCTGGGACAACCGCAGTCTCGTCCACCGCGCCCGGCACACCACCACCCCCGAGCCGACCGTCTCCCACCGCGTCACCGTGCACGACGAGCGCAGGCTGCACGACGGGATGGGGGCGGCATGACCGACGAGGCCCTGCTCGCCCGGGTGCTGGCGCCCTACAAGGCCCACTGCCGCTATCTGCGGTCCGCGGACGTGACCGTGCGGGACGACGGACCGAGCGCCGTCCACGGCGATTTCGCGATATCCGAGTCCTGCTACATCGACGACACCGGCCATCTGAATTCCGTCGAGGTGAACATCTGCTACAACCAGATGATGTATTACCTCGTCGCCAGGTCCGTGCGGGACGGGCTGGTTCCGGGTTTCGCCGGCTGGACACTGGACGACTTCTTCAAGCACCAGCTGCCGGACATTCTCATCGCGCGTTTCTCGTCCGCCTTCCGGCGGCCCGTCGATCCGCGGTCCTTCTCGGGCGAGATGGAACTGCTTTCCGTCACCCGGCGCAGCCCCGGCGGCGGCCCGCCCTTCCTGCACGCCGAGACCGCCTTCCGCTACCGGGACGCCGGTGACGGCCGCTGCGACGGCGAGGCGACCCTCGCCTTCGTCAACCTCCTCTGACCGGCGAAGGGACCCTCATGCGGACACTCTCCCGGACCACCGGACGGCACGCCCGGCTCCGGCCCGCCACCCCCGCGATCCACTGCGAGGACCGCACCCTGACCTACGGACAACTGCACGAGGGGAGCAACCGCGTCGCCCAGGCGATCCGCGCCGCCGGACTCGTCCCCGGCGACCGGGTGGCCTACCTCGGCAAGGAGTCCGAGCACTACTACGAGATCCTCTTCGGCTGCGCCAAGAGCGGCACGGTCCTAGTCCCCGTCAACTGGCGGCTCACCGCACCCGAGGTGAGCCACATCCTCCAGGACTCCGGCACCCGGCTGCTGTTCCTGGAGGAGGAGTTCTCAGCCGCCGTGGAGACGGCACCCGAAACGGTCGTACTCCTGGGTGAGTTCGAGCGGTGGCGCGGGCGGCATCCCGCCGAGGAACCGGAGGACGAGGCCACCCCGGACACCCCCGTCGCCCAGCTCTACACCAGCGGCACCACCGGGCTGCCCAAGGGCGTGGTCCTCGCCCACCGCAGCTTCTTCGCGATCCGTGACGCCCTGGCGGACGCGGGCCTGGACTGGATCGACTGGCGGGACGGCGACATCGCGCTGATCGGCATCCCCGGCTTCCACATCGGCGGGCTGTGGTGGGCCACGCAGAACCTCGACGCCGGGACGACGGTCGTCGCGATGCGCGCCTTCGACGCCCGCCGGGCCGTGGACCTCATCCGCGACCTCGGCGTCACCACCGCCTGTGTGGTGCCCGCCATGCTCCGCATGATGCTCACCGAACCCGGTGTGCGCACCGCGGACTTCACCACCCTGCGCAAGACCGTCTACGGCGGCTCCCCGATCTCCGAGGCCCTGCTGGAGGAGAGCCTCGCCGTCCTGGACTGCGAGTTCGCCCAGATCTACGGCCTCACCGAGACCGGCAACACCGCCGTCTGCCTGCCCCCGGCCGCGCATGTCCCGGGCGGGCCGCTGATGCAGGCGGCGGGACGGCCGTACCCGGGCGTGCGCGTCAAGGTGATCGACGGCGAGGGACGCGAGCTCCCGCCGGGCGCGGTGGGGGAGGTCTGTCTGCACACCCCGGCCAGGATGCTCGGGTACTGGGGACTGCCGGACCGCACCGCCGAGACCCTCGTCGACGGCTGGATCCACACCGGGGACGCCGGCCACCTCGACGAGGACGGTCATGTCGTCATCCGCGACCGCATCAAGGACGCCGTCCTCGTCGCCGGGGAGAACGTCTACCCGGCCGAGATCGAGAACGCCCTGGAGGGCCATCCCGGGGTCGTCGAGGCCGTCGTCGTCGGCGCACCCGACGAGCGCTGGGGCGAGTACGTGCACGCCTTCGTCGTACCCGACCCCGAACATCCGCCCACACCAAGGGAGTTGCACACCTACCTGGTCCCGAGGCTGGCGGGCTTCAAGCTGCCCGCGCGCTACGAGTTCATCGACCGCGTACCCCGCAACCCCAGCGGGAAGATCCTGCGCCGCGCCCTGCGCGACCGCTTCTGGGACGACTCCGCCCGCAAGGTCAACTGACCGGCCCACCCGGAGAGAGAACACGGAGAGAGAACGACATGCCTGCTCCCCTCACCCTGGACGGCTTCCGCGCCGATCTCGCGGAGTACCTGTACCAGAGCCCCGACGACGTCGACCTCGACCAGAACCCCCTCGACGCCGGGCTGGACTCCCTGCGCATCACCACCCTCATGGAGCGCTGGCGCGCGACCGGCGTGGAGATCACCTTCGTCGAACTCGCCGAGCGCACCTCCTTCGCCCAGTGGTGGCAGCTGCTCACGGCACGGCGAGGGGACACCCCATGACCGTGCGCCGCCCGCTGCCGGCCGCCCAGGAGGCCGTCTGGACCGGCCAGCGGCTCGACCCCGACAGCCCCGCCTACAACACCGCCGAGTACCTCCACCTGTACGGCCCGGTGGACACCGCCGCCTTCGACGCGGCCCTGCACCACGTCGTCGCCGAGACCGAGGCCCTGAACGTCGTCTACGGCACGGACGCCCGGGGCCGCCCCTGGGAGAGCCCCGCCCCGGCCGACGGCTGGCGGCTCCACGCGGCCGACCTCACCACCGCACCCCACCCCCACGCGGCGGCCCTGGCCCGGATGCGGCAGGACCTCGCCCGCCCCGTCGACCTCGCCCGCGGCCCGCTCTTCGGCCACGCCCTGCTGCGGATCGCGCGCGAGGAGTACCTCTGGTACCACCGCGTCCACCACATCGCCCTCGACGGCTACGGCCTGTCCCTGGTCGCCCGCCGCGTCGCCGAGGTCTACACGGCCCTGGCGACGGGCGCGCCGGTGGGGGACAGCGGCTTCGGCACCCTGGCCTCGGTCCGCGAGGAGGAACGCGCCTACCGGGAGTCGGCGGCCTTCGCCCGCGACCGCGCCTACTGGACCGGCCGGTTCGCCGACCGGCCCCCCGTCGCGACCCCCGCCGGCCGTACGGCCCTGCCCGCACCCACCTTCCACCGGCGCACCGCCGACCTCGGCGCGGAGCGGACGGAGGCCCTGCGCGCGGCAGCCCGGGAACTGGAGGTCACCTGGTCCGAGATCCTGCTCGCGGTGACCGCCGCCCGGCTGCACCGCGCCACCGGCGCACCGGAGATCGTCCTCAGCCTCCCGGCGATGGGCCGCCTCGGCTCGGTCTCCCTGCGCGTCCCCTGCATGGTCCGCAACATCCTGCCCCTGCGCGTCCCCGTCATGGACCGGGACAGCCCGCGCGACCTCGCCGGCCGGATCTCCCGCGAACTCCGCGCCGCCCTGCCGCACCAGCGCTACCGCTACGAACGGCTGCGGCGCGACCTCCGGCTCGTCGGCGGACAGCGCCGGCTGTCCGGCCCCGGCGTCAACATCATGCCCTTCGCCTACGACCTGCGGTTCGCCGGGCACCGCAGCACCGTGCACAACGTGTCCGCCGGGCCCGTCGACGACCTCTCCGTCAACGTCTACGACCGGTCCGAGGGCGCGGGCCTGCGCCTCGCCGTGGACGCCCATCCCGGCCTCTACACCGAGGCCGACGTCACCGCGTTCCGCGACGGGCTGCTCGACCTGCTGGACCGGGCCGTCGCCGACCCCGACGGGGCACTCACCGACCGACCGCCCACCCCTCGTGCCGTCGCCGCGCCGGTGCCCGTCCTGGACGGCGGTCCGCTGCCCGGCCCGGCGCGCCCGGTCCTCGACCTGATCGCCGAGCGGGCCCGGCGCGAGGGCGGAGCGGTCGCCGTCGAGCACGGGGGCCGCGAGGTGACGTACGCGGAACTCCTGCGCGAGGCGGCGGACGTGGCGCGCCGGCTGGCCGATCGGGGCGTGGGCGCCGGGGACCTGGTGGCCGTCGTCCTGCCGCGTGGCATCGACGCGATCACCGCGCTCCTCGGCGTCCTGCTCTCCGGGGCCGCGTACTGCCCCCTCGACCCGACGGCACCCCCGGCCCGCCTGGCGGACCTCCTGGCGCGGGCCCGGCCCCGGCTCGTCCTGACCGACACGGGTCTCTCCCCGTCGGAGCCCGGCACCGCCGGACCCGCCGCGGACGGCCTCGCCTACGTCCTGCACACCTCGGGCTCCACCGGCCGCCCCAAGGGCGTGGAGATCGGCCACCGCGCGCTCGCCCGGTTCGTCGCCGGGGCGACACCCCGCTACGGCCTCCGGTCCGCCGACCGCGTCCTGCAGTTCGCCCCGCTGCACTTCGACACCAGCGTCGAGGAAATCTTCCTCACGCTGTGCGCGGGCGCCACCCTGGTCGTCCGCACCGACGACATGACCGACTCGGTCCCCGGCTTCCTGGCGGCCTGCGCCCGGCTGCGGATCAGCTTCCTCGACCTGCCCACGGCCTACTGGCACGAACTCGCCTACGCCGTCTCGGCCGGCGCGGCCGCGTTCCCCGCCGGGGTGCACACCGTCGTCATCGGCGGCGAGCCCGCCCTGCCCGAGCGGGTCGACCGCTGGCGCGGGACGGTCGGCACGGCGGTCCGGCTGCTCAACACCTACGGCCCGACGGAGGCCACCGTGGTCGCCACGGTCGCCGACCTCCACGACCCCGCCCTCGCCCCCGGGGACGTCCCCATCGGACGGCCGCTGCCCGGTACCCGCGCGGCGGTGGTGGACGGCGAACTCCACCTCCTCGGCGACAATTTGGCCCGCGGCTACCGCGGCGACCACCCCGACGCCTCCCGCTTCGCACCGCTCACCGCGCTCCCGGGAGCGCCGCGCGCCTACCGCACCGGCGATCTGGCCCGCGTCGGCGACGACGGGCAACTGCGTCATCTGGGCCGCACGGACACCGAGTTCAAGATCAGCGGACATCGGGTGCACCCGGCCGAGGTCGAGTCCGCCCTCCTCGCCCTCCCGGGCATCCGGGACGCGGCCGTCGTGGGACAGGTGCTCCCGGACGGCACGCGGCGACTGGCCGCCCATGTGGTCCCGGACGGACCCGCCCCGGCCCCCGCCCTGCTCAGGGAGCGCCTGCGTGCGGCGCTGCCCGCGGCGACGGTCCCCTCGGCGATCACGTTCCTGGACGCCCTGCCCAGGACGGGCACGGGGAAGACCGACCGCAGGGCACTCACCGAAACGCGCACGGAGCCCACCGAGGCGTCCGGCGCGCTTGCCGACGCGTCAGGCGCGCCCGCCCGCACGTCCGGTCGACCCGCCGATCCGTCCGCCACGCCGGCCGACCGGTCCGGCATGCTCGCCGACCCGTCCGGGACGCCGGCCGACCGGTCCGGCATGCTCGCCGACCCGTCCGGGACGCCGGCTGACCGGTCCGGCATGCTCGCCGACCCGTCCGGGACGCCGGCCGACCGGTCCGGCATGCTCGCCGACCCGTCCGGTCCGCCCGCCGACCCGTCCGGTCCGCCCGCCGACCCGTCCGGCACGCTGGCCGATCCGTCCGGTCGGCCCGCCGATTCGTCCGGGGCGTCGGCCGACTTGTTCGGCGCGCCTGCCGATCCGTCCGGCGTGCTTGCCGAGGCGTCCGGTCCGCCGGCCGATTCGTCCGGGGCGTCGGCCGACTTGTTCGGCGCGCCTGCCGATCCGTCCGGCGTGCTTGCCGAGGCGTCCGGTCTGCCCGCACGCGCGTCCGGTCCGCCCGCCGACCCGTCCGGCACGCTGGCCGATCCGTCCGGTCGGCCCGCCGATCCGTCCGGGGCGCCGGCCGACTTGTTCGGCGCGCCCGCTGCCCCCGCCCGAACGCCCGCCGAGCCCGCCCGAACGCCCGCCGAGCCCTCCCGAACGCCCGCCGACCCCTCCCGAACGCCCGCCGACCCCTCCCGCACCCCGGCCGAGGTCCTCGCCGAGGTCGTCGCAGGTGTCTGGCGTGAGGTGCTCGGCGCAGCCGCCGTCTCCCCGGCGGACGACGTGTTCGACCTGGGTGCCCAGTCGCTCCAGGCCATCCAGGCCGCCAACCGGCTCGGCGCCGCCCTGGGCCGGGAGGTCAAGGTCGGCTGGCTGTTCCAGCACCCCACCCCGGCCGCACTCGCGGACCGCCTGGAACGCCGGCCACCGCCGTCCGCGGCCGGCGCCCTCCCGGCGGCCCTGCTCGCCGACACCGTCCTCGACCCGGACATCCGCCCCGGCCTCGGCCCCCGGGCGGCCGGCGCCCCCGACCGGATCCTGCTCACCGGCGCGACCGGTTTCGTCGGCGTCCACCTGCTGGCCGAACTCGTCGCGCGCACCGACGCGGAGATCGTCTGCACCGTGCGCGCGCCGGGCCCCGCCGAAGCCGGCGCCCGTCTCGACGAGGCCCTGCGCACCCACCGCATCCGCCTCCCCGAGCGGGCCCGGGTCACCGCCCTCCCGGCCGACCTGAGCCGCCCCCGACTCGGCCTGGACGACGAGCAGTTCGCCGGACTGGCCGAGACCTGCGGCGCGGTCCTCCACTGCGCGGCGGCGGTCAGTGTCCTGCGCGAGTACACCACCCTGCGCGCCGCCAACACCGGCTCGACCAGGGAACTGCTGCGGCTGACGGCCCCCCGCTCGGTCCCCCTGCACTTCGTGTCGACCCTCTCCGTCGCACCCCCGCTCGGCCTCGCGCCCGAAGTGCCGGAGGCGTTCCTCGCGCCCCACGCGGGACTGCGCCACGGCTACCAGCAGTCCAAGTGGGCGGCGGAGCGGCTGTTGGAACAGGCGGCCGAGCGCGGGCTGCCGGTCACCGTGCACCGGCTCGGCCGGGTCGTCGGACCGCGCACCACCGGATACGTCGACGAGCGCGACTTCCTGTGGAGCGTGCTGCGCGCCGGGATCCCCGCCGGGGTCGTCCCCGACCTCTTCGAGGAGGAGACCTGGACCCCGGTCGACCAGGTCGCCAGGGCCCTCGTCCACCTCGCCCTGCGGCACCGGGGAGCGCCGGCCGTCTACCACCACACCGCGGGCGCCCCGGTACGGCTGCGCGACCTCCACGACTGGCTGGGGGAGTACGGCTACGCCCTGCGGCGGGTGTCCCTCGCCGAGTGGCGCTCCCTGCTCCCGCCCGCGTCCGGCGTCGCGGCGACCACCCTCGCCTTCTTCGACTCGCTCGACGCCTCGGGCGGCGGCACCGACCTACGGCTGGGACGGATCCGCTGCGACCACGTCGTGGCCGGGCTGCGCGACAGCGGTATCGCGTTCCCGCCCGTAGACCGCGCGCTCGTCTTCCGCTACCTGGACCGTCTCGTGACGGCCGGACTGCTCCCCGAGCCGACCGGCCGCAATCCACAACTCTCGACATTCACAAGGTAGTTGGGAACCCCCGGGAACTCATCGGCCCCGGCTTCCGACTACTGGGACAGCACCCCGGCATCCCCCCCGGAACCTCCAGCACCCCGAACCAAGGAGCATCCGCATGTCCAAGAAACGGCCGGCCGCCGTCGCCCTGGCCGCCGCCCTCTGTCTGGTCACCACGGCCTGCGCCGGCTCCTCGACCGGCCCCGGCGGCGCCTCCGGCGACGAGGCGTCCGCCGTCGCCGCCAAGTCGGGCTACCCGGTGACCCTGAAGAACTGCGGGGTGTCGGAGAAGTTCACCGAGGCCCCCGACCGGGTCGTCGTCATGAACGGCGCCTCGGTCGCCGAGGTCTCCACCCTGCTCGCCCTCGGCCTCGGGGACCGGATCGTCGCCAACCAGCAGACCTACGGCATGTCCGAGGTGGCCGGCCGCGCCGCCGCGATCAAGGCCCTGCCCACCGGTGACGTGACACTCAACGACGCCTACGACATCCCGCGCGAGGCGATGATCGGGCTGCGCCCGGACCTGGTGCTGTCCACCACGTCGTACGGCTTCGACGAGAAGAACGGGTTCGCGACCCGGGAGCAGCTCGAGCAGGTCGGCGCCCACTCCTACGTCTCCCCGCAGGGCTGCGACCAGGACACCTCGAAGATGACCATCGCCGACAGCTATCAACTGCTGCGCGACATGGGCAGGATCTTCGGCGTCGGTGAGAAGGCGGAGAAACTGATCGCCGCCTCCGAGAAGAGCATCGCGGCCGTCTCGGCCAAGATGAAGGGCGAGAAGCGGCCCGAGGTCATGGTGCTGTTCTCCAACATGGCCATGGGCGGCAACGACTTCAGCTCGGTCGTCGCCAAGGGCATCTACAACGACATCCTCGCCGAGGCCGGCGGCAGCAACGTCTTCGCCTCCGCTTCCGAGACCTCCTTCGCCGACCTGAGCAAGGAGAAGGTGGCCGCCACGGACGTCGACGCGCTCGTCGTCATCGGCTACAACGACCCCGACCCGGCGGCGTACGCCGAGAAACTGCTGAAGGAGTTCCCCCAGTGGCCGGCCGCGAAGAACAAGACGTACGTGGCGCTGTCGGACTCGATGTACCTCGGCCCGAGCAACGACCTCGCCGTGACGAAGATCGCCGAGATGCTGCACCCGGACCGGTTCTGAGCCGGCTGCGGCTGCCCGTCGCGGTGGCCGGGCTGCTGGTGGTGCTGGCCGCCGTCATGGTGGTGGCGGTGAGCATCGGCGCGGTGACCGTCCCGGTGGCCGACGTCTGGCGGATCCTGCTGCACCACGTCACCGGCCGGGGCGCCACCGGGGACCCGGCCCTGGACCAGATCGTCTGGGCCTTCCGCGCCCCCCGGGTCGCCCTCGCGGCGCTCGTCGGCGCGGGCCTCGCGGTCACCGGGGCCGTCCTGCAGACCCTTGTCTCCAACCCGCTCGCCGACCCGGTCGTGCTCGGCTTCTCCTACGGCGCCTCGCTGGGCGCCGTGCTGGTCATCACCCTCGGCGGGGCCGCCCTCGGCGGACTCGGCGTCTCGGGCGCGGCGTTCGTCGGCGCCCTCGCGGCCGGGGCGCTGGTCTTCACCCTGGGACAGCGGGCCGGGCGCCTGGCCCCGACCCGGCTGGTGCTCGCCGGGGTCGCCGTCGGATACGTCCTGCTGTCCGTGACCAGCTTCGTCCAACTCCTCGCGACCCCCACCGAGTTGCGGACGGTGATGTTCTGGATGCTGGGCAGTGTCGCGGGCGCGCAGTGGAGCCGGCTGCCCACCGTCACGGTGGTCGTCCTCACCAGCACCGTGCTGCTGACCCTGTTCGGGCGACGGCTCAACGCCCTGCTCGCCGGCGACGAGTCCGCCACCGCGCTCGGCGTGGACGTCGACCGGCTGCGCACCGCCCTGCTGGTGATCAGCGCGCTGCTCACCGGCACCGTCATCGCCGTCGCGGGCGGCATCGGGTTCGTCGGCCTGATGATCCCCCACCTGGTCCGCCTCACGACCGGCGCCGACCACCGCAGACTCCTGCCGCTCACCGCCCTCCTCGGCGCGGTCTACCTGGTGGTCGTGGACCTGCTCTCCCGCACGGTCAACCGCCCCAACGAACTGCCGCTGGGCATCCTCACCGCGCTGCTCGGCGCCCCCTTCTTCCTGTGGCTGCTGCGCCGCGACAAAGGCATGGACTCCGCATGAGACTGACGGTCGATCACCTCCGCGTCACCCTGGACGGCAAGCCGATCCTGCGCGAGGTCACCCTGGAGGCGGAGAAGGGCGACGTCGTCGGACTCGTCGGCCCCAACGGCAGCGGCAAGTCCACCCTGCTGCGCACGGTCTACCGCTCGCTGCGCCCCGGGGGCGGGGTGGTCCGGGTGGGCGGCGACGACGTGTGGGAGCTGTCCGCGCGGACCGCCGCCCGCCGTACCGCGGCCGTCCTCCAGGACGCGGGGGCCACCACGGGGCTCAGCGTCACCGAGATCGTCGCCCTCGGCCGCACCCCCCACCACGGGCTGCTGGGCCGCGACGGGGCGGAGGACCGCGAGGCGGTGGCCGACGCGGTCGCCCGCTGCGGGGTCACCCCCTTCGCCCACCGCGCCCACGCCACCCTGTCCGGGGGCGAGCGCCAGCGCGTCCTGCTGGCCCGCGCCCTCGCCCAGCGCCCCCGCCTCCTCGTCCTGGACGAACTCACCAACCACCTCGACATCCGGGCCCGCTTCGAACTGCTGGACCTCATCCGCGGCACCGGCATCACCACCCTCGCCGTCCTGCACGACCTCGACCTGGCCGCCCGCCTCTGCGACCGGCTCGTCGTGCTGCACCGGGGCGAGGTGGTGGCCGCGGGCCCCGTCCTGGAGGTCCTGACCCCGGACGTCCTCCAGGACGTCTTCGGCGTCCGCGGCACCACGGAACGGCATCCCGACGGCGTCATCCGCATCACCTACGCGGCCCAGCCGCTCGCCGGGGACGGGAGGGAGGGGCAAACGGCGACTCGCCCCGGGTTGAACAATTCAAGTAGA
Source organism: Streptomyces sp. NPDC005811 (assembly GCF_040630405.1). NCBI lineage: Bacteria > Bacillati > Actinomycetota > Actinomycetes > Kitasatosporales > Streptomycetaceae > Streptomyces > Streptomyces sp. NPDC005811. The sequence continues at coordinate 149,829 of NZ_JBEXXK010000002.1, read as the reverse complement.
TGTTGACTTTCGGCTCGTTCAGCCAGAGGATTCCGAGGGTGAAGCCCTCCGCCTCCCGGGCCCCCGGCCCGGCACTCCCCGCCGCCCTCGACGAGGCGGCGCACCGCTGTCTGGTCGCGGGGTTCGACGGGACGACCGGTGTTCCCGACCCGCTGAAGCGGCTGATCGACCGCGGGCTGGGGGGAGTCATCCTCTTCACGCGCAACGTCCGCGACGCCGAGCAGGTGCGCCACCTCACCGACACCCTGCGGGCGTTGCGGCCCGATCTGGTCGTCGGCATCGACAACGAGGGCGGGGGGATCGGGCACCTGATGGCGGCGGGGGCGCCCGAGGTGCCGGGATCCTGGGCGCTGGGGGTCGTCGACGACCCCGCCCTGACGGCCGCGTGCGCCGACGCGCTCGCCGGACATCTGCTCACGCTCGGCATCACCGCCTCCTACGCCCCCGTCGCCGACGTCCAGAGCCGCTCCGCGAACCCGATCGTGCGCACCCGCGCCTTCGGCGGTGACCCGGAGCTGGTCTCCCGGCAGCTGCGGGCCTGGATCGCGGCCACCGAGGCCCGTGGCGTGGCGAGCTGCGCCAAGCACTTCCCCGGGCACGGCGGCACCGTCACCGACAGCCACCACGAACTCGCCGTCGACCCGCGGCCGTACGACCGGCTCGACCTCGCCCCCTTCCGGGCCGCCGTCGACGCGGGCGTGCCCCTGCTGATGAGCGCCCACGTGGTCTTCCCCGCCCTCGACCCCGAGCGCCCCGCCACCCTCAGCCCGCGCATTCTCCGCGACCTGCTGCGCGGCGAACTCGGCTTCGAGGGCGTCCTGGTGAGCGACGCGCTGGAGATGAAGGCCATCGCCGACCGCTACGGCGAGGCGGCCGGCGCGCGTCTCGCGCTCGCCGCCGGAGCGGACCAGGTCATCGTCGCCGTACCCGACCTGGAGGTCACCCTCGCCTGCCGGGACGCCGTGCTCGACGCCCTGCGGACGGGCGAGCTGGCCGAGGGGCGGGTCACCGAGGCCGCGGAGCGGGTACGACGGCTGGCGCGGCGGTACGCAGTGCCGCCGCGGCCGGAGGCGGTGGCCGCGTGGGACGGCGGTGCAGGGCTCACCGCGGCGCGGCGGGCCGTGCGCGGGGGCGGGCCGCTGCCGGCGGCGGTGCCGGGTGCCCATGTCGTCGACCTCTTCCCGGCCCCGCACCCCGCCCTCAACTGGGGCGGCGAGGATCTGCTGACCGAGGTGCGAGCCGTCGACCCCGAGGCCACCGGGACGGTCGTCGCCGGGGAGCCGGAGGGCGCCCGGACCGTCGCGTCGGTCGTGGCGGAGGCGCTGCGCGGGGCGGACGGCCGGCCCCTGGCCGTCGCCACCTGCGACGCCGGGCTGTATCCCTGGCAGGCGCGGGTGAGGGACGCGCTGACGGCCGTACGGCCCGACGCGCTGCTCGTCTCCACCGGGTTGCCGGAGCCGGGCGGTGCGGTGTGCGCGTACGGCCGGGGGCGGGTCAATCTGCGCGCGGTCGCGGAGGTGCTGACGGGGCGGTCGGACTGACCCGCGGACGTGGTCCGGGGCCGGAGTCCCGGCCGGCCCCGGAGCGCCCGTCCCCGCTCACGTCGCGGCGATCGTCTCCGTGATCCCCCGCGCCGCCAGGTACGCCTCGTCCTCGGCCCGTTCCGCCAGGACCACCGCCGGACGCCCGCCCTCCTCGCGCCGCCGCATCCACGTCTCGAAGAAGGCCCCGCCCGGACCGGAGACCGAACGGGTGGACGCGGTGCAGTCCAGGACCAGGGCCCGGGTGCGCGGCGGGGCCGGTGCCCGGGCGGTCCGCAGCTCGGCCACCGTCGCGGCCAGCGCCTCCGCGATCGGCTTCGGGCGGCCCATCGAGTCGAACAGGCCGAGGGTGTACTCCAGTTCGGGGAAGTCGGCCAAGGCGCGGTCGACATCGTGCGAGCACCACCAGGTGACCCCCCACAGCCGCGCGCAGCCGGCCGCGTTGCGCAGGGTCGCGCGGGCGAACTCCGGGGCGTCCGCCGCCGGGACGTGGGGCTCGGGGGCGCCCGTCTCCTGGACCCAGACCGGCCGGAGCGGGTCGGTGGCGTAGGCCGCCGCGAGTTCCGTGCCGTACTCGGCGAGGTGGTGCACCTGCGGCGAGCGCGGGCCGTAGCGGCGCGCACAGTCGGCGGAGAACACCCAGGGGTGGACGGTCGTCAGATCGCCCTTGCGGGCCGAGGCCTGCGGGGTGAAGGGGTGGTCGTCGCCGTACCAGGCGGCGTCGTACGCCGAGTGCGTGACCAGCCCCCCGCCCGCGCCCAGCCCGTCCCGCGCGGCGGCCAGCAGGGTGTCCAGGTAGCGGTCCACCTCGGCCGGGGTCACCGGGTTGTGCTCGACGAGGTTGTTCAGCTCGTTGCCGAGCTGGAGCCCGATCAGCCGCGGATGGCCGGACAGGGCACGGCCCAGGGTGCGCAGCACCAGGGCCTGGGCCTCGACGGCCCCGGGGTCGGTGAACACATTGCGGTGGTGCCAGCTGCGCGTCCACTCCGGATAGAAGTCGAAGCTCGACAGATGGCCCTGGACGCCGTCCACGAGGACGTCCAGCCCGCACTCGGCCGCCAGGTCCACCAGCCGCACGAGCTGGTCCACGGCCGACGGGCGGACCAGGGTGCGGTTGGGCTGGAGGAGGGGCCACAGGTGGAACACGCGGACGTGGTCCAGGCCCAGCCCGGCGATCTGCGCCAGGTCCTCACGGGCGAGCCCGGGGTCGAAGTCGTGCCAGGCGTGGAACCAGCCCCGGCGTGGGGTGTAGTTGACCCCGAAGCGAAGCGTGGGCGTGTCGATGACGTCCTCCTCGAGAGCCGGACCAGCCGGACCAGCCGGACCTTGTCGGTGGCGAACCTTGTCAGTGGCGAATGTATCAACCACCATGGGGAGCAATGAATAGTGATTTGAACCAGGCCAAGGGTGGGCAGGCCTTCGTGGTCGGCCTCGACGCCGGCGGCACCCGGACCCGCGCCGTCCTCGCGGAGCTGGGCGACGGCCGCACCCGGGGCGAGGGCGCGTCCGGGCCCGGCAACGCGCTGACCGTGCCCGGCCCGGACCTCGCCGACCATCTCACCGAGGCCCTCGCCGGCGCGGTCCCCGAGCCCCTGCGCGGCCGGGTCGCGGCGGTCGCGGGCGGCTTCGCCGGGGCCGGCCACCAGGGCCAGGGCTCCGACGAACCCGGCCGGGTGCGGGCCCGCACGGCCCTGTCCACCGCGCTGGCCCGACTGGGCGTCACCGCCGCCACCGTCGACGTCCACAGCGACATCGAGACCACGTTCGCCGCCGCCCCCGGCCACCCCGCCGACGGTCTCGTCCTCGTCGCCGGCACCGGCGCGGTGGCAGCCCGGATCACCGCACGGGTACCGGCCGCGACCTCCGGCGGCGACGGCTGGCTCCTCGGCGACGACGGCAGCGGCTTCTGGATCGGCCGCGCCGCCGTCCGGGCCGCCCTGCGCGCGGCCGACGGCCGGGGCGCCCCCACGGCCCTGGTGCGCGCGGTCGGCCGGGAACTCGGACTGCCCCCCGGCGTCCTGCCTCCCCAGGGGTACGGCGTCACGGACACCGCCCGCTGGAGCGCCACCCTGCGCACCGCCTACCGCGCCCATCTCCTGCCCGCCCTCACGGACCGGTCGCCGGTCCGGCTGGCCGACCACGCGCCCCTCGTCGTGGCGGCGGCGGAGGAGAAGGACACCGTCGCCGCGGAGATCCTCCGGGAGGCCGCCCGACGCCTGGCGGAGACCGTGTCGGCGCTGGCGCCGCGCCCGGGCGAACCCCTGGTGGTCACCGGCGGTCTGCTCGCCCCCGACGGCCCCCTGCTCCTCCCCCTGACCGAGGGCCTGGCCCCCCTCGGCCTCACGCCCACCCCCGTGACGGACGGCTCCCCGGGCGCCGTGGCCCTCGCCCGGCTCGCGGCCCCCGCCCCCGGCCCCAGACCCTGACGCACGCCGACAAGGACGCCCCATGCCGCTCCCGCAGCCCCCGGCCACCCGGCACCGCCACCCCTACCTCGACCCGGCCGCCCCCCTGGACACCCGTGTCGCCGACCTCCTCTCCCGGATGACCCTCCGGGAGAAGACGGGCCAGCTCAACCAGCGCATGTACGGCTGGCACGCCTACCGGCGCACCCCGGGCGGGGACTTCCGGATCACCGAGGCGCTGCGGGCCGAGACCGAGCGCTTCGCGGGGCTCGGCGCCCTGTACGGGCTGATGCGCGCCGACGCCTGGTCCGGCGTCGGCCACGGGGACGGGCCCGGCGCGCAGGACAGCGCCGACCTCGCCGACCTGGTCCAGCGCCAGGTCCTGGAGTCGAGCCGGCTGGGCATCCCCGCCCTGTTCGTCGAGGAGGTGCCGCACGGTCACATGGCTCTCGACGGAACGGTCCTGCCGGTGAACCTGGCCGTCGGCGCCACCTGGGACCCCGCCCTGTACGAGCGGGCCGCCGCCCACGCCGCCGCCGAACTGCGCGCCCGGGGCGGCCATGTCGCCCTCGTCTCCGCCCTGGACATCGCCCGGGACCCCCGCTGGGGCCGCACCGAGGAGTGCTTCGGCGAGGACCCCCACCTCGCGGCCCGCCTGACGGAGGCCCTCGTGCGCGGCATGCAGGGCACGGGCATGCAGGGCACCGGCGGGCACGGCACCGGCCAGCACGGCACCGACTTCGCCGACGACAGGGCACCCGTCGTCCTCAAGCACTTCGCCGGACAGGGCGCCACGGTCGGCGGCCGCAACTCCGCCGAGTCCGAACTCGGTCCGCGCGAACTCCACGAGATCCACCTCCCGGCCGCCCGGGCCGGCGTCCGCGCCGGGGCCGCCGCCGTGATGGCCGCCTACAACGAGGTCGACGGACTGCCCTGCTCCGGCAACCGCGCCCTGCTCACCGGACTCCTGAGGGAACGCTGGGGCTTCCAGGGGCTCGTCATGGCGGACGGCCTGGCCGTGGACCGGCTCGCCCGCATCACCGGCGACAAGGTCTCCGCCGGCGCGCTCGCCCTGGACGCCGGGGTCGACCTCAGCCTCTGGGACGAGGGCTTCACCCGTCTGGAGGAGGCCGTCGAGCGGGGGCTGGTGAGCGAGGCCGCCGTGGACACCGCCGTCGCCCGCGTCCTGCGCCTGAAGTTCCGCCTCGGCCTGTTCGAGCGGCCGTACACCCGGCGCGCCCCGCTGCCCGACGGCGGACGCGCGCTGAGCACCGCGCTCGCCCGCGCCTGCGTCACCCTCCTGCACAACACCGGCGCGGTACTGCCGGTGCGCCCCGCCGTCCGCCGGATCGCGGTCCTCGGCCCGCACGCCGCCACCACCGCCCACCAGCTCGGCGACTACACCGCACCGCAGCGCCCCGGCACCGGCGTGAGCGTCCTCGACGCGCTGCGCCGCCTCGCCCCGCCCGGCACCGAGATCCGGCACGCCCGCGGCGCCGCCCTCACCGGCGACGACCGCACCGGCGTCCCCGCGGCCGTCGCCACGGCCGCCGCCTGCGACCTGGCCGTCCTGGTGCTCGGCGGGAGCAGCGCCCGTACGCCCGACACCGCGTTCGACGCCAACGGGGCCGCCCGGACCGCCGTGTCCGAGATGACCTGCGGCGAGGGCGTCGATCTCGCCGGACTGCGGCTCGGCGCGGCCCAGCACGCGCTCCTGGACGCCGTCACCGCCACCGGCACCCCCACGGCCGTCGTCCTCGTCCAGGGCCGCCCGCACGCCGTCCCGGAGGCGGCGGACCGGGCCGGCGCCCTGCTCACCGCCTGGTACCCCGGCCCCTGGGGAGGGGAGGCGATCGCCGAGGTCCTCCTCGGGCTCACCGAACCCGCCGGCCGCCTCCCCGTCTCCGTGCCCCGCTCGGCCGACCGGCTCCCCGTCCACTACAACCACAAGGACACCGAGTACGGCACCTACGCCGACGGCGACGCCGGGCCGCTCTACCCCTTCGGGCACGGGCTGTCGTACACGACCTTCCACCACGGCCCGCCCCGGCTCGCCGGGCGCACCGTCGAGGTCGACGTCACCAACACCGGCACCCGGCCCGGCCGCGCCGTGGTCCAGCTCTACGTCCGCCGGCTGCGCACCCCGGTCTGGCCGCGCTCCCTCGAACTGCGGGCCTTCGAGGCCGTCGAGCTGGCACCGGGGGAGCGCCGCACGGTCGCCCTGCGCCTCGGCGCCGACCAACTGGAGCTGGTCGGCGCCGACCTGGAGACGGTCGTACCGGAACAGGCCGTGGAGCTCCGGGTCGCCGCCTCGGCGCGCGAGGCGCTCACCGCGGTACCCCTCGTGTTCGACCCGGGCGGTCAGAGCTTGACGGCTCCGGAGGAGACACCCTTGTAGAACCACCGCTGGGTGATCACGAACAGCACCAGCACCGGGATCACGGAGATCACCGAACCGGCCATCACCACCCGCTGGTCGTAGCCGAACGAGGAGCTGGTCAGCCGGGACAGACCCAGCGTCAGCGTCATGTGGTCCTCGGAGCGCAGCACGATCAGCGGCCAGAGGAAGTCGTCCCAGGCGCTGATGAAGGTGTTCACGGTGACCACCAGGATCGCGCCCCACGCGGACGGCAGGTACAGATGACGGAAGCGCTGCCACTCGTTCGCGCCGTCGAGCATGCCCGAGTCCTCGATCTCGCGCGGCACGGCGAGGAACGCGCCGCGCATCAGCAGCACGTTGATGGCGCCGACGAACCCGGGCAGCCACACGCCCACCACGTTGTCGACCAGACCCAGGTCACGGATGCTCAGGAACAGCGACACCATGATCGACTCGAAGGGGAACATCATGGACGCCACCAGCACCACCCACACCGCCCGGCGGCCCTTCCAGCCGGGCTTGGAGAGCATGTAGCCGGCGGTCGTGGAGAACAGCAGCTGGCTGGAGATCGACAGCACGACCACGATCAGGCTGTTGCGGATGTACGTCGCGACCGGCACCTGGCCGAACACCTCGCGGTAGGCCCGCAGCGTCGGGTGGTGCGGCAGCAGTGTGGCGTCCGAGCCGAAGACGTCCTCGCCCGTGCCCTTCAGCGAGGCCAGGAACTGCCAGAGCAGCGGTCCGACGGTGAGCCCCAGCACCAGCAGGAACAGCAGATAGCGGACGACCAGCTCGCGCGGGCGGCCGTACTCCCGCCACCGCGGGAGCGCGCGGCGGGGCCTGTCGACGGCGGTCGTCATGACTCGTCCTCCTTGGTCAGCCGCTGCGCCAGCAGGGTCAGCCCCAGCGTCAGCGCGAACAGGGCGACACTGACCGCCGAGCCGTACCCGGCGTTGCCGGTGAGCGGGTCGAGGCCGACGTCCTTGATGTAGAACGGCAGGGTGCGGTCCGCGCCGCCGGGGCCGCCGGTGGAGCCGCCCAGCATGTAGATCTCCGTGAACACCCGCAGCGAGCCGATGCCGGTGAGCGTGCCGACCAGCATCATGGCCTGCCGCACGCCCGGCACGGTGATGTGCCAGAAGCGGCGGGCGGCACCGGCGCCGTCCATCGCGGCGGCCTCGTGCAGCTCCTTGGGCACGTTCCCGAGCGCGGCCAGATAGAACACCATGTACCAGCCGAGTCCCTTCCACAGCGTCAGGCCCATCGCGGACAGCAGGATCAGCCAGGAGTCCGACAGGAACGGGATGGCGCTCCGGATCAGATGCGCCTTCTCCAGCCAGGTGTTGACCAGGCCGTCGTCGGCCAGCAGCCACTGCCAGCTCAGCCCCACCACCACGCTGGAGGCCAGCACCGGTGTGTAGAACGCCGAGCGGAAGAAGCCGATGCCGGGCAGGTTCTTCTCCACCAGCACGGCCAGCAGCAGCGGCAGCAGCACCATCAGCGGGACCACGATCAGCGCGTACAGGACGCTGTTGCGGGTCGCCAGCCAGAAGTCCGGATCGTCCAGCATCCGGGTGTAGTTGGACAGCCCCACGAAGCCCGCGGCGCCGCCGAGCGGCTTGGCGTCGGTGAACGACAGCAGGACGGTGTTGAGGAACGGGAACACCCCGAACACCGCCGCGCAGCCGATCGCGGGGGCGGTCCACAGCCAGGGCAGCCACCAACGGCGGTACAGCGCGGCCCCGTTGGCGCCCGGGGCCGGGCCGGGCAGCAGGGCCCGGCCGAGGCGGCGCAGACGGGACGGGGCCGGGCCCGGCACGGAGGCCGTGCGCTCCGTGCCGCGCCGCCCGGACGCCGGGGGCACCGGCTTCACGGTCTGGGTCGCCACGCTCAACCCGCCTGCTTCAGCAGCTCGTTCGCCTTCGCCTGGGCGTCCTTCACGGCCTGCGCCGGGCTCTTCTTGCCCTGCATGGCCAGCTGCACCTGGGCCACGATCGCGTTCTGCACGGCCGGCGAGAGGTTCGTCTGGTCGGCGGTGGCGGTCTTCAGCTGCTCGGCGACCAGCTTGCGGGCCTCGGAGAACGGGTCGTCACCGGACACCTTCTGGAAGAACGGGTCGTCCAGCGAGGCCGTGGTCGTCGGGAAGATCACCACGTCCGGGTCCTTGCACCAGGCCGTCTGGTTCTCGGCGTTCGTGAGGAACTCGGCGAAGGCGAGCGCCGCGGGCGCGTGCTTGCTGGTCGCCGCGACCCCGATGTACTGCGGGGCGCCGGTGGTGTGGCCGAGCGCGTCGAACGGCTGCTGCCCGACACCGGTCTTCGCGTACACCGACGGGCTGTTCTGCTTCACGAAGCGGACGAAACTCGGGTTCGTCGAGCCGTAGGCCACCTTGCCCTGGCTGTACAGCGTGGAGGGGTCGTTGCTGGAGGACAGCGAGTCCTTCGGCATCGCGCCCTCCTGGTACAGCTTCGCCATCCAGGCGACCCACTGCGTGGTCCGCGGATCGTCGCCGAACACGGCGGTCCTGCCGTCGTCGGACAGCACCTTGATGTTCATCTGGTCGAAGTCGGCCGGGATCCGCCAGACCGGGTTGGCCATCGTCGCGTAGAACTTCCCGTCCGACGCCTTGGCGACCTTCTCGTAGTCGGCGAACAGCCCGAAGAGGGTCGTCGGCGGCTTGGCCGGGTCGATGCCCGCCTTCTCCAGCAGATCCGTGTTGTACGTCAGCACGATGCCGCCCGTGTACCAGGGCAGCACGGTGTGGGCCGGCATGCCCGAGCCGTCCTTCATGGTGCTGGAGTTCCAGAACGCCGGGACGAACGGCTTCTCCGCGTCCGGGTCCTTGACGCCGATGTTCAGCAGGTAGCCCGCCTTCGTGAGCGCGGTCGCCGTCTCCGAGTTGAGGTTGATGACGTCGGGCAACGTACAGGCCTGGGCGTCGGCGACATTGCGCTGGGTGAAGGTGTTGTCGCCCGGGTCGTCGATCCACTTCACCGAGGTGCCGGGGTGGACCTTCTCGAAGGCCTTGATCACTCCGTTGAAGAAGTCACCGAAGTCCTTCTTCAGATTCGTCGTCTGGAAGGTGATCTTTCCCTCGGCCTTGCCGGTGAGCTTCCCGGAGCCGACGTTGCCCTGGTCGACCTTGCAGCCGCCGGCCGTCGCGTCCCCGCCGCCGGAGCCGCCCGACAGCCCGCAGCCGGCGGCGGTCAGGGCCAGGGCGATGACGCCCGCCACGCTTCCGGTCAGTCTTCCCGCACGCATGTCGCCTCCTGCTCGTTGGTTCAAATCACCAACTTCGACTCCGATTGATGAAAAGGTGGACCAGAATTCATCGGAGGTCAATGGCTTGCCGTGTTGCTTTTCGGTTCCGTGTGGTGACCGGGACGGTTCAGTGCCGGTGCTCATGGTCCGGGTGGCCCGGATCGCCCGGGTGTTCATGGCCGGGCGCGTACTCCACACCCGCCCGGGCACGGTCCAGCCAGTCGAAGAAGGCCTGCCGGCCGAGCGCCCGGCGCAGCTCCCGCACCACTCCGTCGCGGACCTCGCCGTACGGCAGGACATCGGAGGGCTGGAGGACGTAGTACGGGTCGACCCCGCGCCGTAACGCGTCCGGGGTGAGGAACCGGTCCTGGTTGCGGTCGTAGTAGTCCCGGACCGCCCGCTCCGGGACGGTCCGCTCGGCCTCCAGCGCGGACAGCAGCGCACGTGCCGCGGGGGAGTGGGCGAGCGCCACGGCGACGATGCTGCCGAGGTCGGCCACCTCGGTCCCGGACACCGCGCGCACCGGCGCCGGGGACACCCGGGGCGGCGGCGCGAGACCGCGCTCGGCACAGGCCCGGCGGGCGAGTTCGTCGACGACCACGACCTGCGTGGCCCACCGTCTGCGCTGCCGCTCCGCCCGCGCCAGGGCCTCCGGCCGGGTCTCGCGGTCCCGGGCCGGCACGGCCGCCAGCAGCGCGTCCACCCGGCCCGCCGAAACCTCGTCCCCGCCCACGACCGCGGCGCGCCCGCCGTCCCCGCTCACTCCGACACCTCCAGCACGACCGCCTCCGTGTAGGCCACACAGCCGTGCCAGCCGGCCTTCGCCATCAGCCAGTACGACCCCGGCGGCACCGCCGAACCGTCCACCTCCACCTCGCACACCGCGCCCTCCCCGCCCGGCAGGGCGAACCCCTGGCAGCCCGGCGCGACCCCGCCCCAGGTGCCCCAGGACGACACCGCCCACAGCGTCCCGTGCACCGGCCCCCGGGTCGTGTTGCGCACCCGCACCGGCACCCGCGTCCGCTCCCCCCGGCGCACCTCGACCCGGTCGACCCCCAGGTCCAGCAGCAGACCCGGCCCGGTCCGCCCGTCGGTCCCGTCCCGCGCCGGCTCACCCGGCACGTCCAGGGCGACCACGTCCTCGTACACCTGTCCGCCGTACGCCAGCCGGGCGGCGAGCCGGTGGCGGCCGGGCACCGGGTCCGGCGGCGGGATGACGGTGATCTCGGTGAGCGTGAAGCCGCCCGGGCCCAGCGCGTACGGCAGTGCGGCGGGCTCGGCGGTCCAGCCGCGCGGCACGTCCAGGGCCACCGTGCCCGAGACGGGCGAGTCGGTCAGCTCGGAGGAGACCCGCACGGTGACCGTGACCGGGCCGTCGGCCGTCAGGACCGTCGGGGAGAGGTAGACGGCCACGGGGAGGTTTCCGCGCGGCGCGGGACCGGAGTTGTGCAGCCAGTAGCGGGTGTGCACCGGCTGCGCCGGCTCGTGCGCGGCGACACCGGGTCCCGCGGCCCCCTGCGCGGCCGACGGCGAGGCCAGCACGGTGGCCACCTCGAAGCCGGTCAGCTCCAGCTCCAGCGCGCCGTCCGGGCCCGGGGGCACCGGTTCGCCGGGCCGCTCCAGGACATCGGCCCGCGCGCCCGCCGCCCACGGCGCCGGGCCCGCCAGCCGCGCCCGTACCGGCCGTCCGTCCACCTCGTGCGCCCGGACGACCACGCCGCGCGCGGGGTCCACCGGCTCGCCACCGCCCCGGGCCAGCGGGGAACCGGTCGGCTTCAGCGCGTCCAGCAGCACCCGGCCCTCGGGCTGGAGCGTGAGCAGCGCCGCCGTCCTCGGCAGCTCGCCCGGAGTGTCGCAGGACCGGCGCAGCCGTGCGGTGAGCGGATGGTTGAAGGCGTGCCCGGCGGCCGGCCAGCCCAGCTCGCGCCAGTCGCCCTCGCCCGCGACGACCGCGTACTCGAAGGTGTGCGACCAGCGCTGCAACTGGAACGCGGAGCCGTCCGGGGCGGTGCGCCGGGGCGGGTCGACCCAGATGCCGGAGGGCCAGCCGGTGCAGGAGCGCATCAGGGACAGGTAGAGGTCACCGGAGGAGGTGACCACACAGCCCGGGGTGCCCCGGTTGAGGATCGCCAGGCCCCGGCCGTCCCAGGCGTCGCCCGGCGGCAACGCCTCGCAGCCGCCCGCGGCCGTGGCGCGCACGGTCGCGTCGTCCAGATCGGCGACCAGCGCGTCCACGGCCTTCGCGTCGTCCTCGGCGCCCGCCACCACGAGCAGCGGCAGCCGCTCCAGGTCGCGCAGATCGGCACCCGGCACCCACTCCTCGCGCAGCGACGCCCGGGGCGCCACCCAGACGGCGGCCAGGCCGTCCGCGTCCAGCAGGCGGCGCAGCTCCCGGGCCGCCGCCGGATCCCAGCCGAGCGCCTCCGCGACCACCGGATTGCGCTCGGGCCCGCCGACCGCGATCCGCACGTCCGGCAGATTGGAGTCGACCTCCAGGTCGCCGTAGCGCGGGCCGCCCGCGATCGTCGAGGTGGCCGTGACGCCCGCCCGCACCAGGGCGGCGGCCAGCGGGGTGCCCAGCTCACCGGCTGCGGACCAGTCGGCGAACACCAGCTCGGCCACCCCGATCGAGCGGTGCCCGAGCAGCGCCCCGGAGCCGTCGTGCACGGCGATCCGGGCCGTGGAGCCGAGGCCGAACCAGGTGTTCGCGGGGTTGTCCAGCGTCCACGGGAACCGCTCGCTGTCCACCTCCACGAACCCGAAGCCCCGTCCGATCACCGCGTCCGCCACCTCGTGCACCGGCAGCCCGCCGCGCACGTCCGAGGGCCAGCGCACCCGGATCAGCCGGTCGGAGCCGTCGTAGCCGTCCACGGTCGTCGTCACGTCCAGCCGGTCGACGCCCGCCCAGAGCGTGAGCCGCTGGGTGTACCGGAACAGGCCGAGGTCGGCGCGGACCGTGATGCGGGAGCCCGCCGGGGAGTGGGCGACATCGATGTCAGCCGTGACGTCGCGGCTCCTCGCGGCCGTCGTCCCGGTCGGCGTGAGATGCCAGGGGCCCTCGCCGAAGCGCGGATGCCTCGGGTACTCCTCCTGCACGACCAGCTCGTTGCCGATCTCCCCGGGGCGCAGCAGCTCCCGGCCGCCCTCGGCGAGCGCGCGCAGGCTGCTGACGCCGCCGCCGCGCGCGGGGTCGACCGTGACCTCGTAGAACGCGTTGCGGATGGTCGTCCCCTCGCCGGCCGTCCAGCCGGGCACCCGCCCGTCCGCGAGGGAGAGCGCCTTGAGGCCCATGCCGGGCACCTCCGGTACGACGACCCGCAGTTCGCCGTCCTCGCGGACCGCGGGCAGCGGCAGCCCGGTGACGTCCAGCGGGACCAGACCCGGGTCCGGCACGGTCAGCACGTCCCGCCGCTGCCAGGTCGCGGCGTTGAAGACGACCAGGTCGGGGGCGCCGCCCGGCAGCGGGACCACCCGGCGGGCCAGCGCCTCCGTGGCGTCGGCGTGCACGGTCCGCGCCAGGTCGTGCAGTTCGCGCCAGCCGGTCAGCAGGTCGATGTACACCTGGTCCGACTCCGAGCCGGTGATCGCGTCGTGGTGGGCGCCGTAGACCAGCTGCCGCCAGGCCTTGTCGAGCGCGGCGTCCGGGTAGGGGTGCCCGGTGACGAGGGAGGCGAGGGTCGCCCAGGCCTCGGCGTCGGCGAGCAGGGTCTCGCCGTACCGCTGGGCCTGCTTGGTGTCGATGTAGGAGACGTCCTTGCCGGTGTAGACCGGGTTCATGTCCCGGGTCTGCGGCGACGCCGTGCGGCCCTCGCGCTCCAGCTCGGCGCGGACGGCGGCGAAGAAGTCGCGCGGGATCCCGCTGAGGAACCGGGGCCAGACGTACCGGGCGTTCCAGTCGCGGTGGATGCCCATCACCCAGCGGCACGGCGGGGCGTAGTCGCCGCCGACCGGCAGCAGGACGTTGCGGGTGAGGGCGACCCTCTTCAGCCCCTGGAAGAGCTTCAGCGCGGCGGCCTCCGCCTCGGGGAGGGTGGGCGCGTTGTCGATGGCCCAGCCTGCGCCGTAGTGGTTGACCATGTAGGCGGTCAGCAGCCCGCGCCCGGAGGGGGCGATCCAGCTGAACTCGGCCGGGAACTGCATCCGTTGAGGGTCGCGCGGTTCCTCCCCGAACACGGACAGGGTCGGCCCCCACTGGTGGAAGGGCCCGCGCGCCCAGGAACTGGAGGTGACCCCGGCGTCCGCCATCAGCCCGGGGAACTGCGGATCGTGCCCGAACGCGTCCAGCTGCCAGGCCGTCTCGGGCGCGGCCCCGATGATCCCGCGCTGGAAGCCGTCGCCGTACAGCGCGTTGCGCACGGTCGCCTCGGCGCCGGTGAGGTTGGTGTTGGGCTCGTTGTAGGTGCCGCCCATGATCTCGACCCGGCCGGTGCGGATCAGCTGGCGCAGGAAGGCCCGTTCCTCGGGGAAGGCGTCCCAGTAGGGCTTGAGGTAGTCGACCTCGGCGAGCACGAAGGTGTACGCCGGGTCGCGCCGCGCCAGGTCGCAGTGGGCCCGCACCAGGCTCATCCCGGACTGGCCGCGTGAGTCGAAGGTGCGGGCGGGCAGCCCGGTGACGGCCGGGTCGTCGGCGACGTCCCAGGTCTCGGTGTAGGCGGCCTGGGTGTTCCACCAGACGGGGTCGTAGTGGAAGTGGCTGACCATGAACATGGTCCAGCCGGGCTCGGCGGCCGTGAACTCGGCGGTGTGCCGGGCGTGTTCGTCCCCGTCCTCGGCGGTGACGGTGATCTCGCGGCGGTCGCCGGGGGCGAGGCCCCCGACGGCCACGGGTATCTCCGCGCGCACGGTGCCGTCCTCGCCGGCGGTCACGACGGTCTCGCCGACGGCGTGCACGTCCGGGCCGGTCACGCCCAGCCGGACCGGCCGCCCCGGTGCGTGCTCCACCTCCGCGGCGACCACCTGGTGCGGCTGGTCCTCGGTGCCGGTGAAGAGCTCGGTCGACGCGACGGAGATGACACGCATGGGGCTCCTAGGAGTGCGCGGGGGAGCCCCATCCTGGCATCGAGGGGTGGTTCAATCAACCATCTGTTGTTGCCTTGGTTGGTTCATCCATGCATTCCCGGACCGCTCAGCGGGCCCGCCGGGACTTCACCGCGTGTGCCCCGGCGATGTGGTCGGTCAGCGCCAGGGAGGCGCTCGCCCGCTGGTAGGAGAGCTGGCCGACCCGGACGTAGAGGCAGTCGATGAGCATCAGCACCGAGTGGCGGGCGCCGATGCTGCCGGTGCGGAAACTGGTCTCCGAGGACGACGAGATCAGCCGGACGTCGGCCGCGCGGGCCAGCGGCGACCGCGGGTCGGCGGTGAGCGCGACGGTGGTGGCGCCGCGCTCCTTGGCCAGCTCGAACGGCTCGATCGTCTCCCGGGTGGCGCCGGAGTGGGAGATGCCGATCGCCACGTCCGCCGGGGTGAGCAGGGCGGCCGAGGTGGTGGCCGCGTGCACCTCGGTCCAGCCGCGCACCGCGCAGCCGATGCGGAACAGCCGGGTCTCGGTCTCCTGGGCGACCGCGCCGCTGCCGCCGACGCCGTACACGTCGATCCGCCGGGCGCGCGCCACGGCCTGGGCCGCCCGCTCGATCGCGTCCAGGTCGATCCGGTCGATGGTCTGCTGGACGGCCCGCAGATCCGCGGTCCCGACGACCTGGACGACCCGCTCCAGACTGTCGTCGGGGGAGATGTCCGGGCCGATCTCGGCGCTGCCCCAGTCCGAGGACTCGCCCCGGCCGCGCTCCTGGGCGAGTTCGATCAGCAGATGCTGGTAGGAGTCCAGGCCGATGGCACGGCAGAACCGGGTGACGGTGGCCTGCGAGGTCCCGGTGCGGCGGCCCAGTTCCGCGGCCGAGCAGTGGGTGACGGCGGCCGGATCCTCCAGGATCAGCTCGCCGACCTTCCGCAGGGAGCCGGCCAGCCGCGGCAGTTCGGTGCGGATCAGGGTGGTGACATCGGTCGAGGGCATGGTCAGAAGGTATCAGCCACCCGATCCGGTGTTCCTTGGTTACCAGGACCGGGACGCCCCGGCCGGCGAGCGGTGCCGTTGCCCGCGACCTCCCCGCCGTGATTTATTGATTCACCGATAGTCAAGTGTGAGGTGGTTCAATCCACCAGTGGGGAGTGTGACTGACGTGTCCGTCGAGTCCGTGAGCGCCGAGACCTTCGCGCACAAGAGCCTCGCCGTCCTGCACCACCTCTCCGCGTCCTCGCGCGCCGAGGTGACCGCCGCCGCCGCGCTGATCGCCGACTGTGTCCGCGAGGACGGGGTCGTGCACGCCTTCGGCACCGGCCACTCCCAGGCCCTCGTCCTCGAACTCGCCGGCCGCGCGGGCGGCCTCGTGCCCACCAACCGGCTCAGCATGGCCGACCTCGTCCTCTACGGCGGCGAGGACCCCGCGGTCCTGGACGACCCGCTGCTGGAACGCGCGCCCGGGATCGCCGCCCGCCTCTACGCGCTCGCCGCACCCCGCCCCCAGGACCTCTTCGTCGTCATCTCCAACTCCGGCGTCAACAACGTCGTCGTCGAGATGGCCCTGCACGCCAAGGAGCGGGGCCACCGGCTGCTGGCCGTCACCTCCCTCACCCACACCCGGTCCGTACCGGCCGCCCACCCCAGCGGCCGCAAGCTCGCCGACCTCGCCGACGTCGTCCTCGACAACGCGGCCCCGCGCGGCGACGCCCTCCTCGAACTCCCCGGCGGCGGCGCGGTCTGTGCGCTGTCCACCCTGACCGGCGTCCTCCTCGTCCAGCAGACGGTCGCCGAGACGGCGGCCCGCCTCCTCGCCTCAGGGGACCGCCCCCCGGTCTACGTCTCCGCCAATGTGCCCGGCGGCTTCGAGGGCAACCTGGAGCTGGAGAAGCGGTACGCCGGAAGGATCCGGCGCACCGCCAGTTAGCGCGGGTGGTCCGGGCGCGGCTCAGGGGGTCAGGGCCACCGCCAGGGGGTAGGCGCCGGTGGTGAGGGGGGTTCCGGTGTGCCCCGACGCCACGTCGACGGGGACGAGGGCGTTGCCGTCGGCCGTGGTGACGTAGGCGGTGGTGCCGCTCCAGTCGAGGCCGATGTCGAAGGCCGACCTGCCCACCGTCACCCGCTGTCCCGGAGTGCCGGTCACCGTGTCGACGGGCGTGACCGTGTCGCCGTTGCTCGGGCCGACCCACAGGGTGCGGCCGTCGGGCGAGAGCGCGAGGCCGTACGCCTGGCCGTCGACCAGGAGGGTGGGCCCGGTGTCGTGCGTCGCGGTGTCGATCGGAGTCACCGTCGAGCCACCGGAGTTCGACACGTACACCGTCCGTCCGTCGGGCGCCGCGACCACGTTGAACGGGGACGGGCCGACCGGGATCGCGGGCCCCGCCGTACGGGTCGTCAGGTCGACCGGGGTGACCGTGGCGTCGTGGATGTCCGCCACGTACAGGGTGCGGCCGTCGGGGGTGACGGCCATGTTCTCCGGTCCGTCGCCCACCGCGATCGCCGGGCCCGCGTCGAGGCGCGCGGTGTCGATCGGCTGCACGGTGCCGTCCGTGTAGTTCGCGACCCAGAGCGTGGTGCCGTCGGGCGTGAGGGCGAGCCCGGACGGGACGCGGCCCACCGCGACCGTGCCGGTGACCGTCGCGCTCGGTACGTCGATCACACTTACCGTGTCGGATCCCTGGTTCGCCGCGTACGCGGTCCGGCCGTCCGCGCTCACCACCACCTCACCGGGGTTGGCGCCGACCTTGATCGGGGTGCTCGCGCCGGTCGCCGTGTCCACCGAACTGACCGACGCCCCGCTGAAGTTCGCCGTCAGCGCCCGTGCGCTCCCCGCGCCGTCGCCCACCCGGACGGGGAGCGCCCGGGTGAGCACCCCCGAGCCGCCCGACACCACGACCGAGCGGACGCCCGCCGAGGCGCCCGGGGCGGCCGTGAGGGTGACGGTGGCCGCGGCGCCGCCGCCCGCCGGGACGGCGACCGTGCCGTCCTCGGGCGAGGCGGTCACCCCGGCGGGCAGGGCGAGCCGCCAGTCGACGGACCGCGCGGCGGTGGAGCGGCCGTCGGTGAAGGTGAGGGTGACCGTGGCGCTCGCTCCGGGCTTCAGGGAGACGGAGGCGGGCGAGAAGGACGGGTCCACACCGGGGTCGGGGGCGTTCTCGATGGCCGCCGTGTAGAGGAATCGGTCCATCACACCGGGCGCCACCTGCTGCGGGATCGCGTCCAGCGCCTTGCGCTCGGCGCGCAGGCGGTTCCAGGACGCAGAGACGGCCCCGGTGTCGCCGCGCCGGCCGGCCAGCAGCAGATCCACGGCGGTCAGACCGGCGGTGCCGTAGCCGCCCAGCTTGTCCAGCCAGGCCGACGTCTCGCCCAGGAAGCCCGGGTTGGGGAGAAGGGCCCGCAACCGGGCGGGTGTGGCGGCCATGGCGGTGAAGTACGCGCGCAGCGCGGCCGTCGCGCGGCCGAGGCCGCTGCCGGTCCCGTACGCCGTGCGGAACGCGGCGACGAGCCGGGTGAGGGCCGGGGACTCGGTGGAGTCCAGCGCGGAGGAGTAGTTGTTCTCGGCGAGGATCCGCAGCCAGGGCGCGGCCCCGGTCGCCGGGCCCGCGAGATCGCGGACCGAGGCGAGGAAGGCGGCGCGGGGATCGTAGGCGTCCGGGTTCCACAGATAGGCCGCCGAGGTGAACAGCGCGAGCCGGCTCGCCTCACCCTGGACCATCGGGTTGGCCGTGACCCCGAGGGCCTCGCGCGCCACGTCCGGCTCCCGGCCCGTGTAGGGCCCGAGCAGCAGCCGGCTGGTGACGTAGTCGTTGACCGGGTAGTTGTCCCACACCAGGACGGGATGGCCGTACACCTCCCGGGCCTGCCGCACCTGTGCCGCGGTGACCGTCGGCGCGATCACGCCGACCCCCGTCCACTCCACGACCACGTCCGGGTCCAGCCGCTCGCGCAGGGCCTTCTTGTACGGGGAGTCGGCGAGGTCGGAGTACTCGGTGGGGACCGTCTCCAGCGGCCGGAGTCCGGTGCGGCCGGCGGAGAAGTCCTGCCACACCCGGTTGAGCAGCCGGGCCTGGGCGGCACCGGCCGCGCCGCCCCCGCTGCCGAACTCCGCCTCGTCCTCGGGGCAGTTCCACCTCGTGTAGCTGATGTCGTCGAGCGGGACCGCGAAGGAGCGCACCCCGATGTCGTACAGCGAGGCGAACTTGCGGACCAGCGCGGCGGTGTCGGACGCCGAGGAGTAGCAGACCGACAGCCCGGGGGAGAGGGCGTAGGTGAAGCGGACGTGGTTCGCGCCGGCCCGGTCGACGAGGGCGCGCAGCCGGTCGAGGTCGGCGGCCGGGTACTCGTCGCGCCAGCGCTCCCGCAGATACGCGTCGTCCTTGGGGGAGTAGACGTACACGTTCTGCTTGGTGCGACCGTAGAAGTCGAGCTGGCTCAGCCGCTCCTCGTGCGACCAGGGGGTGCCGTAGAAGCCCTCGACGACGCCGCGCAGCCGGGCCGTCGGCCAGTCCCGGACCGTCACCTCGGGCAGGTGCGGCCCGGTCAGGAGCTGACGGAGGGTCTGGGCCGCGTAGAAGGTGCCGGTGGCGTCTGCGCCGGAGAGGGCGAGGAGGGCGCGCCCGGCGTGGCGGCCGGAGGCCAGGACGTATCCCTCGGCGGGCAGCCCGGCCGGGGACGCGACGCCCAGTTTCTTCAACACCCCCGCGGTGGCGGGGTTCTCGCCCGGCCCGCCGAGGGTGACCGTCAGACCGGCGGCGGGCGGCGGGCGGTCCCCGGCGCTGACGGTGACGATCCGGTCGGCCCCGGCGGCGCGCAGGGCGGCCTCGACCACCTTGCGCGCGGCGGGGTCGGTGCGCGGGCCGACGACCTCGACCACCCGGTCGGGGACGGTCACCCGGCCGCCCGTCGCCTCGAGATGACGGGGCGTCGGCCAGACCTGGGGCGTCGGCGTGGCGGCGGCCGACGGGGACACGGGGAGCAGGGCGGCCAGGGGCAGCGCCAGAGCGAGGAGAAGGGCGCGGCCCCGGTGCCGGGGTCCGCGGGGGCGTGGGGGGACTAGGGTGATTGAAGTCACCGAACAAGGCTAGAGTCGTTGAATCAAACATTCAATGGCGCGGAGGGTGGGGCCCTGCCGCCCCGGCACGTCGGCCCGGGCCGGGGCGGTTCCCCGGGTTACCGTCGGCGGGTGGACGGTAATCGCCGAGGGTGGGGTCCGTGTCTGCTCAGCGGGGCGGTGTTCGCCGTCTGCATGGCCGGCACCACGCTGCCGACCCCCCTCTACCCGCTCTACCAGGAGAAGTTCGGGTTCTCCGAGCTGACCGTCACCGTCGTCTACGCCGTGTACGCCTTCGGGGTCATCGGCGTGCTGCTGCTGACGGGCAACGCCTCCGACACCGTCGGCCGACGCCCCGTCCTGCTGGCGGGGCTGGGGTGCGCGGCGGCGAGCGCGGTGTGCTTCCTGCTCGCCGGCGGGCTGGGCGCCCTGTACGCGGGGCGGCTGCTGTCGGGCCTCTCCGCCGGACTGTTCACCGGGGCGGCCACGGCGTACGTGATGGACCTGGCGCCGCGCGGCGGCTCCTCGCGGGCCACCTTCGTGGCGACGGCCGCCAACATGGGCGGGCTGGGCTGCGGACCCCTGCTCGCCGGACTGCTCGCCGCGTACGCGCCCCGGCCCCTCTACCTGCCGTTCGCCGTGCACCTCGTCCTGGTCGCCGCCTCGGCCGTCGTGCTGACACGGCTGCCGGAGACCGTGCGCGAGCCACGGCCGCTGAGCACCGTACGACCGCAGCGGCCCGGACTGCCCCGGCGGGTGCGGCCGGTGTTCGTGCCCGCGGCGATCGCCTCCTTCGCCGGGTTCGCCCTGTTCGGGGTGTTCACCTCGGTCAGCCCGGCGTTCCTCGCCGAGTCCCTGGACGTGCACGACCACGCCGTGAGCGGGGCGGTCGTCGCCCTGGCCTTCTTCGCCTCGACCGCCGGACAGCTGGCCGTCGGCCGGGTCGGGGTCGGACGGTCGCTGCCGCTCGGCTGCGCCGTGCTGTTCGCCGGGCTGGCCCTGCTCGCGGGCGCCCTGCGCTGGGACCTGCTGGCGCTGATCGTGCTGAGCGCGGTCGTCGGCGGGTTCGGACAGGGAATGGCGTTCCGCGGGGCGCTGTCCGCGGTGGCCGCGGCATCGCCCGCGGACCAGCGCGCGGCCGTCATCTCCACCCTGTTCGTGGTGGCCTACGCCGGCATCTCGGTCCCGGTGATCGGCGTGGGCGTGCTGACGGTCCCCCTCGGCCTGGAGGGCGCGGGGCTGGTGTTCATCGCGTGCATGGCGGTCCTCGTCACGGTCGCGGCCGCCTATCTGCTGAGGCGACCGGTGCCGGCGAAGGCGTGAGCGGGGCGGAGCGTACGACTCGCACCGGCCCGCCCGCGTCCCGCGTCCCGCGGGAGCGACGTGCGAGGCGGCGCCGGCCTCGGTGACACCGGGGCGGGCGACGACCGGTCCCCATGACACGGTCCGCGGGCCGACGGATCCGCCCTGCCGCCGGGTCCCGCCGGAGCCCCGCCGACTCCGTCCCGGGGCCGTCCGAGTCTCGGTCGACGTGATGGCGCGCGCGACGCCGAGCCGTTGTCGCTCCCGCCCCGCCCGAGCCCTGTCCGAAGCGACGGCGCGCTCGGCGTCGAGCGGCTGGTCGTCCCTGTCCCGCCCGAGCCCCGCCTGAGCCCCGGCCGATTCCGCCCCTGCCCCGCCCCAGCCTTGGCCGATTCCGCGCCGGGGCCGCCCGAGCCTCGGTCGATGCGAGCCCGCGCTCGGCGCCGAGCGGCTGCTCGCCCCTGTCCCGCCCGCCGAGATCGTCGGGCTGCCGGTCGCCGGGCGCGCGGGCGCGGCGTTCATCGGAGGGGATGTGGCGGGTGGTCGCCGGGGGACGGAGGGTCGGCCGCGCGCTCACGGGGCGGCCCCCCGGTGTGCGGGACCGCTTCCGCCGGGTCCGGGCGGAGGGCGAGCACGGCGCGGTCGTCGTTGTCGGTGCTCGCCGACCAGCGTTCCGAGTCGGACCGTACGAACGCCACCACCGCCTCCGGGTCCGGGGCGCACTCCCCGCGGAAGTGCTCGCCCAGCCGGCGCAGGACCGGGTAGAAGACGCCGTCCGCGTCGCGCGCCTCGCTCACCCCGTCCGTGTGCACGAGCAGCACCTCGCCCGGCGCGAGCGGATGCACGGTCGTCGCGGCCCCGCCCGCCGCCAGGGTCCCCAGGCCCAGCGGCAGCCCGGGCTCCGTCACCAGCCGCCGGGCCTCCCGCGCGCCGACGACCAACGGCGGCGGATGCCCGCGGTCGACGATCCGCACCTCGCCGCCGCCCGGCGGGAACTCCAGCACCAGCGCGGTCACGAACAACTCGGGGTCGCCGTCCTCACCGGCCGGGCTGTTGCGGGCGATGCTCAGCTCCAGCCGCTCGGCCAGTCCGCTCAGGCTCCGCCACTCGTGGGCCGACACCCGGAAGCTGCCCAGCACCGCCGCGACCGTCTGCACCGCGCCCAGCCCCTTGCCGCGGACGTCCCCGATGATCGCCCGCACCCCGAACGGCGTCTCGCACAGGTCGTACAGATCCCCGCCCACCAGCGTGCCGCCCTCCCCGGCCTCGTAGAACCCGGCCGCGTCCACGGGACCGAGCCGGCGCGGCACCGGCCGCAGCAGGGTCCGCTGCATGGCCTCCGCGACCGAGTGGGCCCGGATCAGATGCCGCCGGGTCCGCTCCCGCTGCCGGGCCAGTGCGACACTGGCGATGCCGATGAGGAACGTCCCGACGTACACGGCGACATGGTGCTGCTCGGCGAAGTGGCCGGGACGGCTGGCCGCCATCCACATCTGCAGCCCCAGACAGACCACCGTCGACAGGGCGGTGCCGCGCGGGCCGCGCGTCGCGGCGGCGAGCGGCGGTACGGCGATCAGGACGAAACTCACCGGTTCCTGGCCCCGGACGATCACCTCCACCAGGATGTCGACGGCCACCGCGATCAGCGGCAGCCACCACACCCAGCCCCGGCGCGGGGACGGGGGCCGCAGCGCGGCGTCGAGGCTCTCGCGGGACACGGCGCCCCTACCGTCCGCGCCCGTGCGGGCCGGTGGTGCCCGGCAGGCCCGCCTCGACACGGGAGAGCTGGGCGGTCAGGCTCAGCAGCCAGACCTCCAGGTCGACGAGGGTCACCAGGGGCGGCGTCGGCGCGGGCGGGGCCTCGGGCCGCGTCTCCCGCGGCGGCGGCCGCTCCCCGTCGCACCGGGCCGCGAGCCGGTCGACCGTGCCGGCCGCCGCCCGGGCGTCGGCCCACGCCCGCCGCACGGCGTCGGGGGGCAGCCCGGTCGCGGGCAGGTCGAAGCGGGGCAGCCAGTGGGCGCCGAGCAGGATCTGGTGGGCCGCGATGAGGACACCGTGCCAGTCGGCGCCGGGGTCGGCCCGGGCGGCCGGTTCACTGCGGAACTGCGCGTACGCGGACTCGGCCAGCCGCATCCGGTGCAGGGCGTGGAACGTCGACGGGGGCGGCGCGGAGCCCGGCGGCACCGCCGCCAGCGCCGCGGCGGTGGCCCGGATCAGCGACGCGCACTCGCGCAGCAGCCCCGCCATGGTCCGCCGCACCTCACGCCGGGCCCCCGCCGGCCAGGCCAGCAGCGCGCACAGCAGACCGATGAGACTGCCCGTCACCACGTCCACGATCCGGGCCTCCGCGAGCCGCCAGGTGGCGGGGGTGATCTGCGCGAACGCGCTCGCCACGACCAGGGTGAACAGCGCCTGCGCCCAGGCGATGCCGAGCAGCGGCCCGACCGAGAACGCGATCAGCATGCCCGGCGCCAGGATCGCCGCGTAGGCGTCGGTGTGCTCGCCGAGGCCGATCAGCAGGGCGCCCGCCGCGACGGCGCCCACCAGGTTCCCGGCCACCGCCTGCCGCATGGCCGCCCAGGTCTCCCCGGCGGTGGTCCGGCTCAGCGTCAGCACCGCCAGCAGCACCCAGAACCCGTGCGTCAGATCGAGCGACCCGGCCACCAGGCGGGCCGCGCCCAGGGCCAGGGCGACCCGCAGCGCGTTGTGGAACTGCACCGAGCCGACCGTCAGGTTGCCGGCGAACCGGCGCACCCACAGCCGGGCCGTCGGCGCGTTGGTGTACCAGAAGAGCTCCCGTGGCTCGATCGGCGCGGTACGCCGCCCGTCGAGGCCGACCCGTACGGAGATCTCCAGCGCCCGCACCGACTCGGCCACACCCAGCAGCGCGGCCTGCCGCCGCAGCACCGCCACCGCCTCCGGCCCCCCGGCGCCGGCCCGTGCCCCCTGCCGCATCCGCATCCGCTGGAAGGCGCCGATCGCCTCGTCCAGCCGTCGCGGCACCGGGGCGAGGCGTCCCGTGCGCAGCGCCTCGGCGCTCTCGGCGCACCGCGCCGCCACCTGCGGCAGCAGCCACCGCGACGCCCGGTCCCCGGGCCGGCCCCCGCCGCCGAGCAGGAGGTGCAGTTGCCCCGTCTCCGTGAGCCGGGCCAGCTGCTCCAGCAGCCGCCGGGCCGCCGAACCGGCCTGGGCGAGACCCCGCACCGCACGGCCCGGGCCCGCGGGACGCTCGGCGGGCGGGAACACCGACAGCCGCAGCCGCTCGCCCTCGGCCCGCAGCGCCCCGGGCGGCAGCCGGATCCGGCCGGCTAGGGTGTCGCCCGCGAGCGCCGCGGCCTGCGCGACGCCCGAGCGGTACGTCGCGCCCCCGGGCTGCGGCAGCAGGACCACCTCGCACAGCGCCAGCAGTGCCACCCCCGTGCCGAGCCCCGCCAGCCGCAGCCCCAGGGTCTGCGGTGCGTACGGCGGGAAGCAGGCCAGGATGTAGAAGAGCTGGAGCCCCGGCGCCGCCCCGGCCGGACGCGGCCCCGCGACGGCCGCGAACGCCAGCAGGAAGCCGACGACGAGCATCCCGAGCACCGCCGCCCAGGTCCGCACCGCCAGCACCGTCCCCAGCGCCACCAGCGCCAGGCCCACCGGCAGCGCCTTCAGCATCACCTCGGCGCGCTGCCGCCCGGAGCCCGGGACGGCGGACAGCAGCCCGAGGGCGATGGGCGCGAACAGCGCGTACAGGGCGAGGACCGGCTCGTCGAGGCCGTACAGGAAGACGTAGAAGCCCGTGGCCGACGCCACCGTCACCCGCACCGACCGGTGCAGGATCCCCGTCCACCCCGCGTCGGCCAGGCGGGCGCCGATCCGGGCGGTCGGCGAAGCCTCAGCGCGCATGAGCACGTTCCTCTCGGGCCGACGCCCCCGAGGCATCGCGGGCGGGCCGGACACGCGCCCCGCACCCCCATTGTCGGCCGCCCCGGTGCGGGCCGCAGCCCAGCCGCACCGACCGTGGGCCCGCGAGCGGCCACCCGTTGACGGGACGCCCCGGCGGCCTACGCTCACTACGACCTGTGGTGGGAAGACGAGCGAGGGGGACCCATGATCTGGTCACGGCTGCGGCGCGGGCGGGCGGCGCCCAGACTTCCCCTGCCCGGTGGCTGCGGACAGCGCCGGCACACCCTGCGCACCGAGCGCCTCCTGCTCTACACCCCGGAGACCCAGCTGGACCTCGTGGTCTGCCGGGCCGCCGGCGCCGACCCGGAGGCCCAGCGCTGGCTCGGCTGGGACGACCTGGGCGTGATGGCCGACGCGGGCGTCCGTGAGCCCCTGGTCCTGCTGCTCCCTGCCGACGCCGGTGTGCGGCCCCCGGTCCCGGCGGTCTCGCGGCTGCTTGCCCGGCCCTTCGAACCCGGCCCGGGGCAGGCCCACATCCTGGTCGCCGTCCGCCTCGACGACGGCCGCTACGCGGGGTGCATCGAACTGGCCCCGGGCACCGGCGAGACCGGCGGCTGGCTGGCCCCGCACGCCCGCGGTCTCGGACTCGGCACCGAACTGTTCCGGGCCGCCGCCCTGCTCGGCCACGACCACCTCGGACTCGACTCGGTGCGGGCCGGGTACGAGCCCGCGAACACCGCGAGCGAGCAGGCCCTGAGCAGGGCCGGGTTCGTCCCGGCCGACGGGCCGCCCCGCCACCGGCTCGACAACGGCCGGGTGATCGACGCCCGCTGGCTGCGGCACACCTCGCCGACCCCGCCCCGCCACTGCTTCGGCTCCCCGCCCGCGGCTACAGCGCCCTAGCCACGAGCAGCGCCACGTCGTCGTGGTCGTCGGGGTGGCGCAGGCCGTACAGCAGGAGGTCGCAGATCTCCTCCAGCGGCCGCTCGGGTTCGTCCAGGAAGGTCAGCAGCACGTCCAGCCGGTCGTCGATGGAGTGGTGCCGGGTCTCGACCAGACCGTCCGTGTAGAGGACGAGCGCATCGCCGGGCGCCAGCTCGGTCGTGGTCGTCTCGAAGGCGATCCCGCCCACCCCGAGCGGGGCACCGGGCGGCAGGTCGAGCAGCAGCGGGGCGTGCCCGGGACCGGCCAGCGCGGGCGGCATATGGCCCGCGTTGGCGATCCGGCACCGCCGGGTACGGGGGTCGTACACCGCGTACAGGCAGGTCACGATGTAGTGCTCCAGATCGCAGGTGATCTTGTCCAGGTGCTGGAGCACTTCCCCGGGTTCGAGATCGAGGTCCGCGTAGGCGCAGGTCGCGGTGCGCAGCCGGCCCATCGTGGCGGCCGCGTCGATGCCGTTGCCCATGACGTCCCCGACGACCAGCGCCGTCTTGTCGTCGGTCAGCGGGATGACGTCGTACCAGTCGCCGCCGACCTCGCTGGTGGCCTGGGCGGGCTGGTAGCGGGAGGCCAGGTCGAGACCCGCGTGGTGCGGCGGATGGTCGGGGAGCAGGCTGCGCTGGAGGGTGAGCGCGGTGTTGCGCACGCTCTCGAACCAGCGGGCGTTGTCGATGGCCACGGCGGCCCGCCCGGCCAGCTCACCGGCCAGGACCACGTCGTCCTCGTCGAAGGGGAGCGGATTGCGGGTGCGCTTGAGGTCGAGCGCGCCGAGCACCTCGCCGTGGGCGATCAGCGGCACCGCGAGATACGAGTGGACACCGGCCCGCGCCAGCAGGGCGCCCGCCTCCGCGTCCCGGGCGATCCGGGGGATGTCGTCGGCGCCGACATGGCGGACCAGGACCGGCCGCCCGGTGTGGACGCACAGGGTGACCAGCCGGTCCCCGTCGTACGCCGCCACGTTCCCGGGCGCGTCGGCGGCCCGCAGCGCCACCGTCGGATGGGCCGCCTTGAGGGCGAGGGCGCGGAAGAGCTCCGGGCCGTCGTCCGGTCTGCGGGAGCGGCGGCAGGCCAGGGCGGAGTCCAGGACGTCCACGGCGACCACGTCGGCGAGCTGCGGGACGGCGACCTCGGCCAGCTCACGGGCGGTCTGTTCCACCTCCAGCGTGGTGCCGACCCGGGTGGAGGCCTCGGCGATCAGGGCGAGCCGCCGCCGGGCCCGGTCGGCCTCGGCCGCCGCTCGGTGCCGCTCGGTGACGTCGACGACCGAGGCCGCCGCGCCCAGCACCCGCCCGGCGGGGTCCTCCAGCCGGTAGAAGGAGAGCGACCAGGCGTGCTCGCGGTCCGGGTCGGCGGGCGGCCGGCCCACGTGGTACTGGTCGAGCAGCGGCGTCCCGGTCGTGAGCACCTGCCGCAGCGCGGACTCGATCGTCCCGACGTCGGGCAGCGGCAGTGTCTCCCGCAGCCGCCGGCCGATGTGCTCCTCGGCGGGGATGCCGTCGATGCGCTCCAGCGCCGGATTGACCAGCAGGTACCGCAGATCGGGGTCGAGCAGCGCCAGCCCGATCGGGGACTGGTTGATCAGCCGCTCGCACAGCGCGAGGTCGGTCTCCACCCGCTGGAGCAGGGTGTGGTCGGCGGCGATGCCGAGGGCGTACACGCCCCCGAGGTCGTCCTGGAGCCGCATGTTGCGGAACTCCATGAGCCGGCTGCTGCCGTCCTTGTGCCGGATGGGAAAGGTGCCGGCCCAGCTCCGGCCGGTCTCCAGCACCTCCGAGAACAGCCGGACCACGGCCTTCAGGTGCTGCGAGTGGATGAACAGGCGCGCCGCGTACCTGCCGAGGGCCTCCTCCGCGGTGTATCCGAACAACTCCTCCGCCTGCGGGGTCCAGAACACGATCCGCCCGTCGGCGTCCAGCACCATCGCGGACACGCTCAGCATGTCCAGCAGACCGGTGGGCGGGGGTGCCTTCGCCGCCTCGGTGCCGTACACGTCCTCCTCGGAGGGGAAGGATTCGGCCGTCATCGCCCACCTCCTCCCCTCCATGCTGCCCCCGTCGGCGGCGTCCGGAAAGCGCCGGGACCCGCGCGGAACGCGACCGTGCGCATCCGCCGGACAGGCAGCACCATGGGTCGTGTAAAGGATGGCTCGATGGACTCTGCGCGAGATGCCATGGACGCTGCGCGAGAAGCGCCCGGCACCGCTGCGGCACCGCCGGGTGATCTCCTCGACGCGTCGAGCGACGCGGCGGCGGTCGTGCGGGCGGACGGTGTCGTGGTCGGCTGGACGCGGGGTGCCGCGGCCCTGCTCGGCCGCCCGGCGGCGGACGTGGTGGGCCGCTCCGCCGCGCGGCTCGTGGCGACCCCGGGGGACCCGGCCCGGGTGGCCGGCGTCGCCGCGCACTGCCGCGCGGGCATGGGCTGGAGCGGCCAACTGTCCGTACGGCACCACGACGGCCGCGCCCTCGACGTGGACCTGCGGGTCTCCGCGTCCTTCCGGATCGGCGAGGACGAGTGCTTCCTGCTCTCCGCCCGCCTGCGCAGCCCGTACTGGACGGTCGGCCAGTCCGTCCTCGACGGATTCCTCACCCGCTCCCCGGTCGGGATGGCGGTGATGGACCTCCAGCTGCGCTACGTGTGGCTCAACGACACCCTGGAACGCCTCGGCGGGGTGCCCCGGGAACAGCGGCTCGGACACCGGCTCAGCGAGCTGCTGCCCGGCCTCCAGGCCACCACCCTCGAAGGCCTGATGCGCCAGGTCCTGGAGTCCGGGACCCCGGTCACCGACCACGAGTACCTGGGGTGGAGCTGGGCCGACCCGCACCGCCGGCGCGCCTACTCCACGTCCTTCTTCCCCCTGGTCGACTCCGAGGGCTCCGTCACCGGCGTCTGCTACATGGTCCAGGACGTCACCGACCGGTGGACGGCCCGCCGGCTGCTGTCGCTGGTCAACGAGGCCGGCACCCGGGTGGGCACCACCCTCGACGTGCTGCGCACGGCCCAGGAACTCGCCGACTTCGCCGTCCCGCGCTTCGCGGACTTCGTCGTCGTCGACCTCCTGGAGCCGGTGCTCAGCACCGAGGGCCACGGCGCGTGGCTGACGGACGCGGGCCCGGCGCCCGCGCGGCCCGCGATGCGCCGCGCCGGGATGCGTTCGGTCCGCGAAGGCTGCCCGGAGGCCGTGGCCCAGGTCGGCGACCGGGTGGACTTCCTGCCCCCGCCGCACGACGCGCACCTCCTCATCGACGGCGAGCCGATCCTCATCCCCGTCCTCGACCCCGCCGACGAGCTGTGGACCAGCCGGCAGCCCGCGAGGGCGGCGACCATCCGCGCGTTCGGACTGCACTCGCTGATCTCCGTGCCGATGCGGGCCCGGCACACCGCGCTCGGCCTCACCACGTTCATCCGCTCGGTCAACCCCGTGTCCTTCGGACCCGACGACGTCCTGCTTGCCCGGGAACTGGTCGCGCGGGCGGCGCTGTGCGTCGACAACGCCCGCCGCTACACCCGGGAGCACACCGCCGCCGTCACCCTCCAGCGCAGCCTGCTGCCCGACGCCCTCTCGGGCGGCACCGCGCTGGAGGTGGCCTCCGGCTATCTGCCGGCCGACCCCAGCGACGGGGTGGGCGGCGACTGGTTCGACGTGATCCCGCTGTCCGGGGCCCGGGTGGGCCTCGTCGTCGGCGACGTGGTGGGGCACGGCATCACCGCCGCCGCGACCATGGGCCGGCTGCGCACGGCGGTCCAGACCCTCGCCGACATGGACATGCCTCCCGAGGAGCTGCTGGCCCACCTGGACGACCTGGTGCTCCGGCTGAGCGCGGACCGCACCGACGACGCGTCGCCCGCGCAGGGCACGACCGCGTTCCTCGGCGCCACCTGCCTCTACGCCGTCTACGACCCGGTCACCCGGCGCTGCCGGATGGCCCGCGCCGGGCATCCGCCCCCCGTCGTCGTCACCCCCGACGGGCAGGTGTCCTTCCCGGAACCGCCCGCCGGACCTCCGCTCGGCCTCGGCGGCATGGCGTTCGAGGCGACCGAGATCGAACTCGCCGAGAACAGCCTGATCGGCCTCTTCACCGACGGTCTGGTGGAAGGCTCCGACCAGGACATGGAGCGGGGCATGGAACGGCTCGGCGCCCTGCTCGCCGGGTCCGACGCCGACCTCGCCACCCTGTGCACCTCGGCGGTACGGCGGCTGGTGCCCGTGCCGCAGCCCGACGACATCGCCCTGCTGCTGGCCCGCACCCACGGCCTGGGCCCCGACCAGGTCGTCTCCTTCGACGTGCCCGCCGACCCGGCCGCCGTCGCCGACGTACGGGCCCGGGCGACCCGCCAGGTCGAGGCCTGGGGACTGGCGGACCTGGCGACGACCTCGGAACTCATCGTCAGCGAGCTGGTCACCAACGCCGTGCGCTACGCGACCCCGCCCATCCGGCTGCGGCTGCTCCGCGACACCCGGCTGACCTGCGAGGTCTCCGACGCCAGCAGCACCGCTCCACGGCTCCGGCACGCCCGCAGCCTGGACGAGGGGGGCCGCGGACTGTTCCTGGTGGCCCAGCTCGCCCACCGGTGGGGATCCCGCTACACGGGCGAAGGAAAGATCATCTGGGCCGAGCAGGAGATCGGCCGCTGACCTGCTGTGACATCCCCCACCTGCTCTTGCCCGAGCGAGGAACGCTTCCCTACGTTCGAAGACATGTCCCACCACGGCCCCACCCCATCCGGCGCACCGTTCGACTGGTCCGTCGACCTGAGCGCGCACGAAATGCTCCGGCGGGCCCACGTCATGGACGCCCTCGGCGCCGACTGGGACCCGGTGGAGGCGCTGCGCGGCGAGGAGGCGGCGTACGCACTGCTCTACTCCGGCCTCAGCCCCGAGCAGCAGCGCATCCACGACGAACTCGTCGCGGCGGGGGTGCTCCCTCCCAGGGGAGACGGGCATGCTGCCGCTTGACCCGCAGGCCGACCCCGGCCGCCGCGCCTGGGTGGCCTGCCCCCGCTGCAACGACCACCAGGGCTGCGCCACCTGCGCGGAGCGCCGCACCTGTGCCACGCACTGGCGCTATCTGCTCTCCAACGTCGGCAGCCTGCTCCACCTCCAGTGCCCGTCGTGCACCCACGTCTGGGACCACGAGACCCACTTCGGCGCCACCCGCACCCCCTGGGAGCGCATCACCAGCGGCCTGCGCCGCGACTGAATCCGGGCCCCCGGCGCGGCGCAAACAGCACCGGCTCCGTCCGCCGCGCTAGGGGGACGCGGGTCCCGTCGGACGGCGCGCCCGTGACGCGCTGCGACCCACACACAGGGATGACACCTCGCGCGGGAGCACGCCGAGTACGTCGCACGGCCGCACCTCGCGCCGCGCGGAAGCACGCCGAGTACGTCGCACCCCCTGCACGGCCGCGCCCCGCGACGCGCGCAGGGGCACGCCAGGTGCGTCGCCCCCCGCCGCACGGCCGCACCCCCCACGGCCGCCAACGCCGCCACGCCCGACGCCCCCCCACGGCCGCCAACGCCACCACGCCCGACGCCCCCGCGTCCGGTCCCGGCTGTGACATCCGTGAGCCCGGACGGCCGAGCCGCGTCCGCTTTCGGATGACCCGGCCGTCTGTCGCCGGGGGCGGCGGACGGACCTGACGGAGGATCGCCCCGGCGGTCATCCCCGCCTGCCGCCCGTCCGCCCGGAGGCAGTCGTGCACATCCTGCTCGTAGCCAGCGCGTTCAACAGCCTCACCCAGCGCGTCCACGCCGAGCTGCGCGACCGCGGCCACATGGTGGCGGTCGAACTCGCCCTGCCCGACGCCTCGTTGGCGGACGCCGTACGGCGCCACGCACCGCACCTCGTCCTCGCGCCGATGCTGCGCACGGCGATCCCCGAGGAGGTGTGGAGGGCGTACCCCTGTCTCGTCGTCCACCCCGGCCCCGTCGGCGACCGCGGACCGTCCTCCCTGGACTGGGCGATCCACGAGGGCTTCGACACCTGGGGCGTCACCGTCCTGCGGGCCGACGCGGAGATGGACGCCGGGGACGTCTGGGCCTGCGTGCCCTGCCCCGTCCCCGAGGTGGCCAAGAGCGACCTGTACCGGGGTGAGATCGCCGACGCCGCGCTCGGGGCCGTCCTGCTCGCCGTGGACCGCTTCGCCGGCGGGACGTACGTACCGCTGCGGCAGGACCGGGCGGGCACGGCCGACCCCCGGCTGCGGACGCGCCCCTATCTCGACCAGGGCGTCCGGCGGATCGACTGGGCCGAGGACGCCACCCGGACCGTGCTGCGCAAGCTGCGGGCCGCGGACTCCCAGCCCGGTGTGCTCGACGTGCTGTTCGGCGAGGAGTGGTACCTGCACGGCGGCCACCCCGAGGACCGGCTGCGCGGCCGCCCCGGCGAGCTGCTGGCCACCCGCGCCGGGGCGATCTGCCGGGCCACCGCCGACGGCGCCGTGTGGATCCCCGAGCTGAGGCTGCGGCGGCTGCGCGGGGCGCCGCCCACCTTCAAGCTGCCCGCCGTGCTCGCCCTCGGCGACCGGCTGCCGCCGCTGCCCGACCGCACCCCGCCCCGGCTGCCCGACGCCCGGGAGCGCGGCTGGACGGACATCCGC
Organism: Streptomyces sp. NPDC005811; assembly: GCF_040630405.1. Lineage (NCBI taxonomy): Bacteria > Bacillati > Actinomycetota > Actinomycetes > Kitasatosporales > Streptomycetaceae > Streptomyces > Streptomyces sp. NPDC005811. Next base: position 117,452 of record NZ_JBEXXK010000002.1, on the reverse strand, counting down.
TACCGGGAGGAGGGGACCGTGGGCTTCCTGTCCTTCGCCTTCCCCGGCGGCGCCATGAGCACCGGGCAGTGCCGGCGCCTGCTCGACGCCTACCGGGAGGCCTGCGACCGGCCCACCACGGTGCTGGTGCTGGGCGGCGCCCGCGACTTCTTCTCCAACGGCATCCACCTCAACGTCATCGAGGCCGCCGCCGACCCGGCCGCCGAGTCCTGGGCCAACATCAACGCCATCGACGACCTGGTCGAAGCGGTCCTGACGACCACGGACCGCCTGACCGTCGCGGCCGTCGCGGGCAACGCGGCCGCGGGCGGCGTGATGCTCGCCCTCGCCGCCGACGAGGTCTGGTGCCGCTCCGGCGCCGTGCTGAACCCCCACTACCGCCTGATGGGCCTGTACGGCTCGGAGTACTGGACCCACACCCTCCCGCGCCGGGCCGGCCGCGCCGCAGCCGCCCGGCTCATGAGCGAGGCCCTCCCGGTGAGCGCGGCCGGCGCCCGCCGCCTCGGGCTCGTCGACCGGGTCGTCGACCGCGCCCCGGAGGCGTTCGCCCCCGAGGTCGGTGCCCTCGCCGCCCGGCTGGCCGCGCTGCCCGCGACGGCGGCCCGGATCACCGGGAAGAAGGCGGAACTGGACCGGCTCCAGAGCCTGACCCCGCTCTCCGGCTTCCGGGACCGGGAGCTCGCCCGCATGCGGGAGACCTTCGACGACCCGGACGCCCCCTACCACGCCCTGCGCCGGGCGTTCGTGCACAAGAAGCGCCCCGCCCGTACCCCGCCGCATCTCGCCCCGGTTGCGCACACCGGACCGAACCCCTCTGCCGCGGACGTCACCGGAATGGCCCCCGATGGTGTCTCACCCGGGCCGAACCGCTGGTACGAAGGATCCTGATGGTCGAAATGTCGGCCTTTGTCCCTCACCTCCCCAGGAGGCGGTCCCCATGAGCCAGGCGACGCCGAACACGGTCGGCGCTGCGGACGCCACAGGCGCGCCCGCCGAAGAGACGCCCACGATCCACGTCCTGTGGATCAACGCCGGGCTGAGCTGCGACGGCGACTCGGTCGCCCTGACCGCGGCCATGCAGCCCAGCATCGAGGAGATCGTCCTCGGAGTGCTGCCCGGCCTGCCGAAGATCCAGGTGCACTGGCCGCTCATCGACTTCGAGTGCGGCCCGGTCGGCGGCGCCGACACGTTCATCGAGTGGTTCTTCAAGGGGGAGCGGGGCGAACTCGACCCGTTCGTGCTGGTCGTCGAGGGCTCCATCCCCAACGAGGCGATCAAGCCCGAGGGCTACTGGTGCGGCTTCGGCGACAACCCCGAGACCGGCCAGCCCATCACCACCAGCGAGTGGATCGACCGCCTCGCGCCCAAGGCCCTCGCCGTCGTCGCCATCGGCACCTGCGCCACGTACGGCGGCATCCACGCGATGGCCGGCAACCCGACCGGCGCCATGGGCGTCCCGGACTACCTGGGCTGGGACTGGAAGTCCCACGCCGGCATCCCGATCGTGTGCGTCCCGGGCTGCCCCATCCAGCCCGACAACTTCGCCGAGACCCTCACCTACCTGCTCTACCAGGCCGCCGGGTCCGCGCCGATGATCCCGCTGGACGACAAGCTGCGTCCGACCTGGCTGTTCGGGGCGACCGTGCACGAGGGCTGCGACCGGGCCGGCTACTACGAGCAGGGCGAGTTCGCGACGACGTACGACTCGCCGAAGTGCCTGGTCAAGATCGGCTGCTGGGGCCCGGTCGTCAAGTGCAACGTGCCCAAGCGCGGCTGGATGAACGGCGTCGGCGGCTGCCCGAACGTCGGCGGCATCTGCATCGCCTGCACGATGCCCGGCTTCCCCGACAAGTTCATGCCGTTCATGGACGAACCCCCCGGGGCCAAGGTCTCCAGCACGGCCAGCGGCGCGTACGGCGCCGTGATCCGCAGGCTGCGGGACATCACCGCGAAGACGGTGGACAAGGAGCCCAAGTGGCGCCGGAGCGGCGAGAAGATCACCACCGGCTACCGGCCGCCCTGGTGACGCCCTCCCGCAGCTGACCCCGCGTGACCCGCTTCTGCTTCGTGCACCCCACACCCGAACCTCCCGCGCAACGAAGGGCACGGCAACGACCATGGCAAGGACGAAGGCGGCCGGAGACGGCACCGGTCTGGTGGAGATGTCCTGGGACCCGATCACCCGGATCGTGGGCAGCCTGGGCATCCACACGAAGATCGACTTCAAGCAGAAGCGGGTCGCGGAGTGTTACAGCACCTCGTCGGTGTTCCGCGGCTACAGCGTCTTCATGCGCGGCAAGGACCCCCGCGACGCCCACTTCATCACCAGCCGCATCTGCGGCATCTGCGGCGACAACCACGCCACCTGCTCGGTGTACGCGCAGAACATGGCGTACGGCGTGAAGCCGCCGCACCTCGGTGAGTGGATCATCAACCTCGGCGAGTCCGCGGAGTACATGTTCGACCACAACATCTTCCAGGAGAACCTGGTCGGGGTCGACTACTGCGAGAAGATGGTCAAGGAGACCAACCCCGGCGTCCTCGAACTCGCCGAGCGCACCGAGGCCCCGCACGCCGCCGAGCACGGCTACCGCACCATCGCCGACATCATGCGCTCGCTCAACCCGCTGGAGGGCGAGTTCTACCGCGAGGCCCTCCAGGTCAGCCGGTACACGCGTGAGATGTTCTGTCTGATGGAGGGCCGCCATGTGCACCCCTCCACGCTCTACCCGGGCGGTGTCGGCACGGTCGCCTCCGTGCAGCTGTTCACCGACTACCTGAGCCGCCTCATGCGGTACGTCGAGTTCATGAAGCGGGTCGTCCCGCTCCACGACGACCTCTTCGACTTCTTCTACGAGGCCCTGCCCGGCTACGAGGAGGTCGGCCGCCGGCGCGTCCTGCTCGGCTGCTGGGGCGCCCTCAACGACCCCGAGCACTGCGACTTCACCTACGCCAACATGACCGACTGGGGCCGGCGGATGTTCGTCACCCCCGGCATCGTCGTCGACGGCAAGCTCGTCACCAACGACCTCACCGCGATCAACCTCGGCATCCGCATCCTGCTGGGCAGCTCCTACTACGAGGACTGGCAGGGCCAGGAGCAGTTCGTCACCCACGACCCGCTCGGCAATCCGGTCGACCCGCGCCACCCCTGGAACCAGCACACCATCCCCGCCCCGCAGAAGCGGAACTTCGACGACAAGTACAGCTGGGTGATGTCCCCGCGCTGGTACGACGGCAAGGACCACCTCGCCCTGGACACCGGCGGCGGCCCCATCGCCCGCCTGTGGTCCACCGCGCTGTCCGGGCTCGTCGACATCGGGTACGTCAAGGCCACCGGGCAGAGCGTCGTCATCAACCTGCCCCGCACCCTGACCAAGCCGGAGACCACCTTCGAGTGGAAGATCCCGAAGTGGTCCAACGCCCTGGAACGCAACCGCGCCCGCACCTACTTCCAGGCCTACGCCGCCGCCGTCGCCCTGCACTGCGCGGAGAAGGGCCTCGAGGAGGTCCGCGCCGGACGCACCCAGACCTGGGAGAAGTTCGAGGTCCCGGACGAGAGCATCGGCTGCGGCTTCACCGAGGCCGTCCGCGGGGTCCTCTCCCACCACATGGTGATCCGCGACGGCAAGATCGCCAACTACCACCCGTACCCGCCCACCCCGTGGAACGCCAGCGTCCGCGACTCCTACGGCACCCCCGGCCCGTACGAGGACGCCGTGCAGAACACCCCGATCTTCGAGGAGAACTCCCCGGAGAACTTCAAGGGCATCGACATCATGCGCGCCGTCCGCAGCTTCGACCCCTGTCTGCCCTGCGGCGTCCACATGTACGTCGGCGGCGGGAAGACCGTGAAGTCGATGCACGTGCCCACCGGGCTGAGCGGACTGGGCGGATGAGCGCGCCGACCACCGCACCCCCCGTCACGGCGGAGCGGACCGGGCGCCGGATCGAGGAGGTCCTGGACCGGCTGGCCGCGACCGGCGAGGGCGCCGCCGCGGCCGAGGAACTCGTCCGCTCCCTCATGGACCTCTACGGCACCGGCCTCGCCCGCGTCGTCGAACTGCTCGACTCCGCACCCGGCGAGCCCCTCGCCGAACTGCTCGACGACGACCTCGTGGCGAGCCTGCTCGTCCTGCACGACCTGCACCCCGAGGACCGTGACACCCGGATCGCGCGCGCCCTCGACGGGGTCCGCGACCACCGCCTGGAGGTGGTGGGCTTCGAGGAGCACAGCGGCACCCTGCGGCTGCGCGCCCGGGCGGGCGGCGGCTGCGGCTGCGGCTCCGCCCAGGACGCCGCGCGGGCCGCCGAGGCGGCGCTCGCCGGCCTCGCCCCCGAGGTCAGGGCCGTGGACGTGGAGACCGCGCCCCCCGGACCCACCCTCCTGCAGATCGGCGCGGCACCGACGGGGGCGCGATGAGCACGACCACCCCCGGGCTGCGGCGGTTCCTCACCGAACGTCCGCCGCAGCCGGAGCGGTGCGAACTGTGCGCGGCCGAGGTGCCCGAGGACCACCGCCATCTCGTCGACACCGAACGGCGGTCCCTCGCCTGCGCCTGCACGGCCTGCGCGGTGCTGATGGAACAGCCCGGCGCCACCGCGGGCCGCTTCCGCGCGGTCCCGGCCCGCTGCCTCGCCGACCCCGGCCACCGCCTCGACGAGCGGGCCTGGGAGGCGCTCGGCATCCCGGTCGGCGTCGCCTTCTTCTTCCGCAACGCCGCCCTCGACCGGCTGGTCGCCCTCTACCCGAGCCCCGCCGGGGCCACCGAGAGCGAACTCGACCCGGACACCTGGACCGCGGTCCTCGGCGGCAGCCGGCTCGCCGACCTCCTCGAACCCGACGTCGAGGCACTGCTGCTGCGCCGCACCGACGACCGCGTCGACTGCCACCTCGTCCCGATCGACATCTGCTACGAACTGGTCGGCCGGATGCGCCTGTTGTGGCAGGGCTTCGACGGCGGCCGGGAGGCGCGCGCCGCGCTGGACGCGTTCTTCGCGGACGTGGCCCGCCGCGCCCGGCCCCTGGAGGAGGCGGGCCGCCCATGACCGAGTTCTCCTTCACCTGCACCGGCGTACGCGCCGACCGGTACGCGGCCGGGCCGACGCTCGTCTTCCGGCTGCGCGTCACCGCGTCCGGCGACACCCCCGTGCACGCCCTCGCGCTGCGCTGCCAGATCCGCATCGAACCCGCCCGGCGCGGCTACGGCGACCGGGAGGCCGACGGCGTCAAGGACCTGTTCGGCGAACGCTCCCGCTGGGGCACCACCCTCAACCCGGTCCAGTTCGCCCAGGTCCCGCTGATGGTGACCGCGTTCACCGGGGAGACCGAGACCGACCTCGTCGTCCCCTGCACCTACGACCTGGACATCGCCGCCACCCGCTATCTCGCCGCCCTCACCGACGGCGAGGTCCCGCTGCTGATGCTGTTCTCCGGCACCGCCTTCACCGGCTCCGGCGGCTTCCGCGTCGAACCCGTCCCCTGGGACCGCGAGGCGCCCTTCCGGATGCCGGTCGCCGTCTGGCGGGAGATGGTCGAGCAGCACTTCCCCGGCTGCGGCTGGATCCGGCTGCCCCGCGCCACCATGGACGCCCTCCTCGCCTACCGCTCCCGGCACGCCCTGCCGTCCTGGGAGGCGACCGTCGAGGCACTGCTCGACCGCGAGGACGACGGCGGCGCCGCCGGCCGGACCGAGAGCCGCGACCCGCTGCGCGCGCTGACCGCCCCGACCGGGAGGACCGACCCGTGACCGTGACCGCGTTCGCCCCCGGGACCGAGGAGCGCTTCGCCCTCGCCCGGCAGGTGGCCGACGCCGTCCTCTTCGAGGGCTATGTGCTCTACCCGTACCGCGCCTCCGCCGCCAAGAACCGGCTGCGCTGGCAGTTCGGGGTGCTCGTGCCGCCCGCCTGGGGCGCCGGGTGCGAGGAGTACGACTTCCAGCACACCGAGTGCCTGATGGAACCGAGGAAGGGCGCCACGCTCTCCGTCGAGGTGCGCTTCCTGCACGCCCGCCGGCGCACCGTGCAGCGGGCCCTGCCGGACGGCGGCTGGGACACCGTCGCCGAACTCCGCCTCGACGACCGGGTGCTGGTGCCCTGGGACGAGGGCGGCGAGGAACGCGTCGAAGTCGTCGTACCCGTCGAGGAGTTGCTCGGCGACGGCGTCACGCGCCCCTTCCGGCTCCCGGCCCGCGAGGACACCGAACCGGTCCTGGACGCCGAGGGCCGCACCGTCGGCCGGCTGCTCCGGCGGTCCGAGGAGATCCACGGGAGCGTACGGCTGTCCGCCCGCGAACTCGACGGCCCCTACCGGACGGTGCGGCTCACCGCCGTCGTGGAGAACACCAGCGGCTGGGTGCCCCCGGAGGGCCGGGCGGCCGACCGGGACGCGGCGCTGCCGCACTCCCTGGTCGCCACCCACCTCCTCATGGCCCTCAGCGCCGGATCGTTCCTGTCGATGACCGATCCCCCGGAATGGGCCAGGGGCGCCGTCGCCGCCTGCCGCAATCTGCACACCTGGCCCGTCCTCGCCGGTGAACCCGGCAGCGCCGACCTCGTGCTGTCCTCCCCGATCATCCTGGAGGACCACCCGGCCATCGCACCGGAGAGCCCCGGGGCGCTGTACGACGCCACCGAGATCGACGAGATCCTCGCGCTGCGCACCGCCGCCCTCACCGACGAGGAGAAGCGCGAGGCCCGGGGCACCGACCCGCGGGCCGCCGCCGTGATCGACCTGGCGGACTCGATGCCGGCCGAGGTGCTGGAACGCCTGCACGGCGCCGTGCGCGGCCTGCGCGAGGTCACCGGGGAGACCGGACCGCCCGGCTCACCCGCTTTCTCCGGCTTCCCCGACGAGCACGGGGTGACCCGGCCCGACACCCCCTGGTGGGACCCGGCGTCCGACGCCGGCTTCGACCCCGCCCACGACACCGTCGTCGTGGACGACCGGCCCGTCGGCAAGGGCAGCCGCGTCGAACTGCGGCCCGGACTGCGGCACACCGACGCCCAGGACCTGTTCCTGCACGGCCGGGCCGCGACCGTCGAGGCCGTGCTGCACGACGTCGACGGCGCCGTGCACCTCGCCGTCACCGTCGACGGCGACCCCGGCGCCGACATCCGCCGCGCACAGGGCCGCTATCTCTACTTCCAGCCCGACGAGGTCGTACCGCTGGAGGCCGGACCATGACCCGCACCCTCGTGGCCGGCATCGGCAACATCTTCCTCGGCGACGACGGCTTCGGCGTCGAGACCGCCCGCCGGCTCGCCGGGGCCCGGCTGCCGGAGCACGTCGAGGTCGCCGACATCGGCGTCCGCGGGGTGCACCTCGCCTACCGGCTCCTCGACGGTTACGACACCCTCGTCCTCGTCGACGCCACGGCCCGCGGCGAGGCACCGGGGACGCTCTACGTCATCGAGTACGACGGTCCCGGCGCCGACCCCGGCGCGGTGCCCGCGATCGACGGCCACCGGATGACCCCCGACACCGTCCTGGCCCTGCTGGACACCCTCTGCGCCGGCACCGGCGGACACCCGCCCCGGCGCACCGTGATCGTCGGCTGCGAACCGGCCTCCGTGGAGGAGGGCATCGGACTCAGCCCGCCGGTGTCCGACGCCGTGCCCGAAGCCGTACGGCTGATCGAAGAGCTGCTGCGGGACGGCGATCCGTCCGTGGCACCGGCCGGGGCCGCCGAGGCTCCGCCGGCGAGATGAAGGAGAGACGGATGAAGAAGATCGTCATCGGTGGAGCCGCCGTCGCCGCCATGGCCGCCACCGCCGCCGTAGCCGCCGAGCTGTTCCCCGACCTCCGGCGCTACCTGCGGATCCGCCGCATGTGACCCGGGCACCGGGACCCCAGGCACCCGGGACGCCCCGCCCGGACGCGCGGTTGCGTCGAACGGGCGTAGCCGCCGACCGGTGACGGCGCGGCGGGCCGGGCGCCCGGGTGCCCCCGCCTCTAATGAAGGCCGGCGGGGGGCACGCCCACGCCCGGGAGGACCGAGACCGATGCACGAGATGTCCGTCGCGCTGGCCGTCGTCGACCAGGTGACCGAGGCCGCCGAGCGCGCCGGGGACGTCACGGCGGTCCGCGTGATCCGGCTCCGGGTCGGCGAACTCGCCGGGGTCGTCCCCGACGCCCTCTCCTTCTGCTTCGAACTGGCCTGCGCCGGGACCCTGCTGGAGGGCGCCGAACTCGTCACCGAGCCCGTGCCGGGCCGGGCCCGCTGCACCTCCTGCGCCCACGAGTGGGCCGTCGGCATGCCGCCCCGGCTGACCTGCCCCGGCTGCGGCGGCACCCGGACCGACCTGTGCGCCGGCCGGGACCTGCAGATCGCCTCCGTCCAGTGGGAGGACGGCGCCCCCGCGCCCACCGGCGCACCGATCCACGAGGAGTGCTGAACCATGTGCCGTGTCGTCGACCTGCGGCAGGCCGTGCTCGCGAAGAACGACGCGAGCGCCCACACCCTGCGCGCCCGACTCACCGCCGGCGGCACCACCGTCGTCAACCTGCTCTCCAGCCCCGGCAGCGGCAAGACCGCGCTGCTGGAGCAGGAACTGCTGCGGGCCCGTGAGCGGTCGGTGTCCGTCGCCGCGCTGACCGCCGACCTCGCCACCGAGAACGACGCGGCACGGCTGGCCCGTTCGGGCGTCCCCGTCAAGCAGGTGCTGACCGACGGACTGTGCCATCTGGAGGCGGGCATGCTCGCCGGACACCTGGACGGCTGGCTGCCCGAGGACACCCGGCTGCTGTTCGTGGAGAACGTCGGCAACCTCGTCTGCCCCGCCTCCTACGACCTGGGGGAGACCCTCAGGGTCGTCCTCGCCTCCGTGACCGAGGGCGAGGACAAGCCCCTCAAGTACCCCACCGCCTTCGGGCTCGCCCACCTGGTCGTGGTCACCAAGACCGACCTCGCCGCGGCCGCCGAGTTCGACGGGATGGCGTTCCGCGCGCACGTGGAGCAGGTCAACCCGGGCGTGGAGATCGTGATGACCTCGGCCCGCCGGGGCAAGGGCGTGGGCGCGCTGCTCGACCGGGCGCTGGCCGCCGCGGAGGGCGCACCCGTCCACATGCCGGTCATGGCCCGCCAGACGCACGGTCACACCCACGAGCACAGCCACGGCCACACCCACACGCACGACGGCTCTCCTCCGCACGGGGACGCGGCCGACACCCTGGCCCGCACCCACCCGTGAGCGCTCCCCCGTCCCCGCCCGCCGTCACCGGCGACGGGCCGCTGCGCCGCCGGATCCTCGTCCGGGGGGTGGTGCAGGGCGTGGGCTTCCGGCCGTACGTCTACGGTCTCGCCACCGAGCTGGCCCTGGTCGGCCATGTCACCAACACCCCGGAGGGCGTCGTCGCCGAGGTCGAGGGCAGCGGCGCGGCCGTGGCGCGGTTCTGCGAACGCCTCGCCGTCCAGGCGCCCCCGCTGGCCGTGGTGGAGTCCGTGCGCCACCAGGAAGTGCCCCTCGCGGGAGGTGAGGCGTTCACCATCCTCGCCTCGCGCACCGGCGGCCCGGCCCGCACCCTGGTCTCCCCGGACACCGCCACCTGCGCCGACTGCCTCGCCGAACTGGCCGATCCCGCCGACCGGCGCCACCGCCACCCCTTCGTCAACTGCACCCACTGCGGCCCCCGCTTCACCATCGTCACCGGCGTTCCCTACGACCGGGCGCACACCACCATGGCGGGCTTCCCGATGTGCGCCGACTGCGCACGGGAGTACGGCGATCCGGTCGACCGGCGCTTCCACGCCCAGCCCGTGGCCTGCCCGGCCTGCGGGCCGCGGCTGCGGCTGATCGCCCCCGGCGCGTCGGGAGCGTCGGGCGCGGTCGGCGATCCGATCGCCGGGGCGCGCGCCCTGCTGACGCGCGGTGCGATCCTCGCCGTGAAGGGCCTGGGCGGCTACCACCTGGCCTGCGACGCCACGAACGGGACGGCCGTCGCCCTGCTCCGCCGCCGCAAGGCGCGCGGCGACAAGCCGTTCGCCGTCATGGCCCGCGGTCCGGCCGACGTCGAGCACCTCGTGCGGATCGGCCCCGAGGAGCGGCGCCTGCTCGAAGGGGGTGTCCGGCCCGTCGTCCTGCTGCGGCGGCACCTCGACCCGGCGTACGCGCCCGGCGCCCCGCGGCCCGCGGACGCCGTCGCGCCCGGCAGTCCCGACCTCGGCGTGATGCTGCCGTACACCCCCGTGCACCATCTGCTGCTGGGCCTGCCAGGCGATCCGGACGGCCCCCGGCTGCTCGTCATGACCAGCGGCAATGTGTCCGGGGAACCGATCGTCACCGACGACACCGAGGCCCTGGAGCGGCTCGCGGACCTGGCCGACGCCTGGCTCGTCCACGACCGGCCGATCCATGTGCCCTGCGACGACTCCGTGGTGCGGGTCTGCGACGGCGAGCCCCTGGTGATCCGCCGCTCGCGCGGGTACGCGCCGCTCCCGGTCGCCCTGCCCCTGCCCGTCCGCCCCGCCCTCGCCGTCGGCGGGGACCTGAAGAACGCCTTCTGCCTCGGCGCGGGCCGCAAGGCCTGGCTGTCGGCGCACATCGGCGACATGGACGACCTGCGCACCCAGGGCGCGTTCGAGGGCGCGGTGGGCCAGTTGGCGTCGATCACCGGTGTACGGCCCGGCCTGCTGGCCGCCGACCGGCACCCCGGCTACCGCTCCGCCGCCTGGGCCGCCCGCACCGCCGACGGGCGGCCCGTGGCCCGGGTCCAGCACCATCACGCCCATGTCGCCGCCGCGATGGCCGAGCACGGCCTCGACGGCACCCGACCGGTGATCGGGGTCGCCTTCGACGGCACCGGCCACGGCGACGACGGGGCGGTGTGGGGCGGGGAGTTCCTGCTCGCGGACTACGACGGCTTCACCCGCTTCGGGCACCTCGCGTACGTCCCGCTGCCCGGCGGCGACGCCGCGGTGCGCCGCCCGTACCGCATGGCGCTGTCCCATCTGCGGGCCGCGGGCCTCGACCGGTCCCCCGACCTCCCCTGTACGGCGGCCTGCCCACCCGAGGAACTCGGCGTACTGGAAAGGCAGTTGGAGCGAGGACTGCACTGTGTCCCCACCTCCAGCATGGGCCGCCTCTTCGACGCGGTGTCCTCCCTCGCCGGTGTGTGCCAGCAGGCCGGCTACGAGGCGCAGGCCGCCGTCGAGCTGGAGGCGGCCGCCCTGCACGCGCCCGCCGGGGACACCACCGCCTACGACTTCGCCCTGCACGTACCCGAGAGGGGGGCGCGGGGCGAGCGGGGCGAGCGCGGGGCCGTACAAGCCGATCCCGCGCCCGTCCTCGCGGCCGTCGTCCGCGATCTGCGCGCCGGGCACACCGCGGCCCTGGTCGCGGCCCGTTTCCACCGGGGCGTGACCGCCCTGGTGCGCCGGATGTGCGCGCTGGCCCGGGAACGGCACGGCCTCGACACGGTCGCCCTCACCGGCGGCGTGTTCGTCAACACGCTGCTCTCGACGGCCTGTTCGGCCGCCCTGCGCGAGGACGGCTTCACGGTCCTGCGGCACCGTCTGGTGCCGCCGGGCGACGGCGGCCTGGCGCTGGGCCAGCTGATGGTGGCCGCGCGGACGACGCACACCGACTGACCACATCCACAGCGAGGAGAGGCCCATGTGCCTGGCGGTACCCGGCAGAGTGCTCGACATCGAGGAACGCGACGGCACCCGGATGGCCACCGTCGACTTCGGCGGCGTGGTCAAGGAGGTGTGCCTGGAGTACCTGCCCGACCTCCGGGTCGGCGAGTACGCCATCGTCCACGTCGGGTTCGCCCTGCAACGGCTGGACGAGGAGTCGGCCCAGCAGACGCTCGAACTCTTCGCCGAACTCGGCATGCTCCAGGAGGAGTTCGGCGACGCCTGGGAGATGGCGGCGGCCGAGGCGGGTCAGGACGTCGTCCGGGAGGCGGGGCAGTGAAGTACATCGACGAGTTCCAGGACCCCGACCTCGCCCGCCGGCTCCTGGACGACATCCACGCCACGGTCACCCGGCCCTGGGCGCTGATGGAGGTCTGCGGCGGCCAGACCCACAGCATCATCCGGCACGGCATCGACCAACTCCTGCCCGAACAGGTCGAGTTGATCCATGGACCTGGCTGCCCTGTCTGTGTGACCCCGCTGGAGGTCATCGACAAGGCGCTGGAGATCGCCTCCCGCCCCGAGGTGATCTTCTGCTCCTTCGGCGACATGCTGCGGGTGCCGGGCACCGGCCGGGACCTGTTCCAGGTGCGCGGCGAGGGCGGGGACGTACGCGTCGTCTACTCGCCGCTCGACGCGCTGCGGATCGCCCGGCAGAACCCGGACCGCGAGGTGGTGTTCTTCGGCATCGGCTTCGAGACGACCGCGCCGCCCAACGCCATGACGGTCCACCAGGCCCGCAAGCAGGGCATCCGCAATTTCAGCATGCTGGTCTCGCACGTCCGGGTGCCGCCCGCCATCGAGGCGATCATGTCCTCGCCGAGCTGCCGGGTGCAGGGCTTCCTCGCCGCCGGGCACGTGTGCAGCGTGATGGGCACGGGGGAGTACCCGGAGCTGGCGGACCGCTTCCGGGTGCCGATCGTCGTGACGGGCTTCGAGCCGCTCGACATCCTCGAAGGCGTACGCCGGGCGGTACGGCAGCTGGAGCGCGGTGAGCACACCGTCGACAACGCCTATGCCCGGGCCGTCCGCCCGGACGGCAACCCGGCCGCGCGGGCGATGCTGGAGGACGTCTTCGAGGTCACCGACCGGGCCTGGCGGGGCATCGGCGTGATCCCCGGCAGCGGCTGGCGGCTGTCCCCGAAGTACCGCGACCACGACGCCGAACACCGCTTCTCCGTCGAGGACATCCGGACGGAGGAACCGGCCGAGTGCCGCAGCGGAGAGGTCCTCCAGGGCCTGCTCAAACCGCACGAGTGCGCCGCGTTCGGCACCCTGTGCACGCCGCGGACCCCGCTGGGCGCCACGATGGTCTCCAGCGAGGGCGCCTGTGCGGCGTACTACCTCTACCGACGGCTGGATCTGCCGGCGGGCCCGAAGGCGCGGGAGGCGACCCCCGTTGTCTGACGCGACCTCGCTCCCCGCCCTCGACATCGAGGCGTGGACCTGCCCGGCGCCCCTGCGCGACCGTCCCCGGGTCGTCATGGGCCACGGCGGCGGCGGGGTCCTCTCCGCCGAACTGGTCCAGCAGATCTTCGCCCCGGCCTACGGCGGCGAGGCGCTCGCCCAGCTCGGTGACTCCGCCGTCCTCTCCCTCGGCGGCGCCCGCCTGGCCTTCTCCACCGACTCCTACGTGGTGCGCCCGCTGTTCTTCCCCGGCGGCAGCATCGGCGACCTGGCGGTCAACGGCACCGTCAACGATCTCGCCATGAGCGGCGCCCGCGCCGCCTACCTGTCCTGCGGGTTCATCCTGGAGGAGGGCGTCGAGCTCGACACCGTCACCCGGGTGGCCCGGGCGATGGGCGCGGCCGCGCGCACCGCCGGCGTGGAGGTGGCCACCGGGGACACCAAGGTGGTGGAGGCCGGCCACGGCGACGGGATCTTCGTCAACACGGCCGGCATCGGGGTCGTCCCGGCGGGCGTCGACCTGCGACCGCAGCGCGTCGTCCCCGGGGACGTCGTGATCGTCAGTGGCGCCGTCGGCGTCCACGGGGTGGCGATCATGAGCGTCCGCGAGGGCCTGGAGTTCGGGGTGGAGATCGCCAGCGACTGCGCGCCGCTCGGCGGGCTGGTCGAGGCGATGCTCGCCGTCACCCCGGATCTGCATGTGCTGCGGGACCCCACCCGGGGCGGTCTGGCCGCCGCGCTCAACGAGATCGCGAGCGCCTCCGGCACCGGAGTCGTCCTCCAGGAGCGGGCGATCCCCGTCCCGCCGGCCGTGGCCAACGCCTGCGCCATCCTCGGGCTGGACCCCATGTACATCGCCAACGAGGGCAAGCTGGTGGCCTTCGTCCCGCGGGAGCGCGCCGACGCGGTCCTCGCGGCGATGCGGGCCCATCCGCTGGGCGCGGACGCCGTGGTCATCGGCGAGGCGGTCGAGGCCCATCCCGGCATGGTCGTGGCGCGCACCGGGCTGGGCGGCACCCGTGTGGTCGACCTGCCGATCGGGGAGCAGCTGCCGCGCATCTGCTGAGCCGGTCAGAGGCGGATCGGACGGGGGAGAAGCCGGCCCTCGCCCGATCCGCCGTGTTTAAAGCCGATATGACCGGATGGCTGTCCTATGGTGATCCCGTGCGCGGAATCCTGTTGGCCGGAGGTACCGGCTCGCGACTGTGGCCCCTGACCCGTTCGGTGTCGAAACAACTGCTGCCGGTATTCGACAAACCCATGGTCTATTACCCGCTGTCCACCCTCGTGATGGCGGGCGTCCGGGAGATCCTGGTCATCACCACCCTTGAGGACCAGGGCCAGTTCCGTCGCTTGCTCGGCGACGGGAGCCACCTGGGACTGAGGCTGGAATACAGGGCGCAGGAGCGCCCGGAGGGAATCGCCCACGCATTCGTGCTGGGCGCCGAATTCATCGGCGGGGAATCCGTCGCCCTCATTCTGGGTGACAACATCTTCCACGGCAGCGGACTCGGCACCCGGCTCGCCCGGCACGAGGATCCGGTGGGCGGCCGGGTGTTCGCCTATCAGGTCGCGAATCCCTCGGCGTACGGCGTGGTGGAGTTCGACGCGTACGGCCGGGCGGTGTCCATCGAGGAGAAGCCGGCCCGCCCCCGGTCCCGCTACGCCGTCCCCGGCCTGTACTTCTACGACCACCGTGCCGTCGACATCGCCCGCACGCTGCGGCCCAGCGCCCGCGGCGAGTTGGAGATCACCGACCTCAACCGCGCCTATCTGGAGGCGGGCGAACTCCAGGTCACCCGGCTCGACCGGGGCACCGCCTGGCTGGACACCGGGACGTTCGCCTCCATGGTCCAGGCCTCGGAGTTCGTCCGGGTCATCGAGGAGCGCCAGGGCTTCAAGGTCGGCTGCGTGGAGGAGACCGTCTGGCGGGCGGGCCTGATCGACGACGACCGGCTGCGGGCGCTCGCCCGGCCGCTGCTGAAGAGCGGATACGGCGACTATCTGCTGGGCCTGCTGGAGGACGGCCGTCCTGACCTGGAGCTCGGCGGAGTGGGAAAGGTGGGTGCATGAAACCGCTCGGGATCGAAGGGGCGTGGGTGGACACGCCCCGGGTGTTCGCGGACGACCGGGGCCGCTTCCACGAGTGGTTCCGGAGCGAGACCTTCCGTGCGGCCGTCGGGCACGGGTTCACGTTCGAACAGGCGAACTGCTCCCGCTCCGTGCGGGGCACGCTCCGTGGTGTGCACGCCGCGGCCGTGCCGCCCGGCCAGGCGAAGTACGTCACCTGCGTCAGCGGCGCGGTCCTCGATGTGGTGGTCGACATCCGCGTGGGCTCCCCGACCTTCGGGACCTGGGAGGCCGTACGCCTGGACGACACGACACACCGCTGCGTCTACCTCTCGGAGGGGCTCGGCCACGCTTTCATGGCGCTGGAGGACGACTCCACCGTCGTCTATCTCTGTTCGCAGGGATACGCACCGGACCGCGAATTCGGGATCGACGCGCTCGACCCGGCCCTGGCGATCGCCTGGCCCGGCGACCTCACCCCCGTCCTCTCCGACAAGGACGCGGCGGCGCCGACGCTGGCGGAGGCGGAGAGGCAGGGGCTACTGCCCTCCTTCGAGGAATGCGTGGCATTCCGCGGCGGTCTGTGACGCTGCTCGGGTGATCCTCATGGTCGAGACGGGTCGTCCATTCATCATTTTTTCATAGAGGTGGAAGGGATGAGGTCGTTCCTGGCGGACCGATGCACGCGCAGTGCCGCGCCGCCGTCCGATCCCTGTCCTATGTGAGGAAGGTTCTCTTGAACCGCAGAACGATCCGAATGGCGCGCCTGAAATCCGTCACGATGGTGACGACGGGCGCGGCCGCGGTGGCCCTGAGCGTGATTCCCAGCACGGTGGCGATCGCCGACGCGATGCAGCGGCCGGACGCCGGTCGCCTCGTGGTGCAGAAGCTCCCCGCGGGCGTGTCCGAGGCGGCGGTGGCCGACGCGGTCCGCCGCGCGGGTTCCGACGGCCGGGCGACGGTGAAGCCGTACGGCGACAAGGACCGCGACCCTCATCACCAGCAGGTACAGAAGGGCCCGCGCGGGCCTCGGGGCCCGAGGGGTCCCCAAGGCCCGCAGGGACCCCAGGGCGAGACGGGCGCTGCCGGTGTGCAGGGGGCGCAGGGGGCGCAAGGGGCGCAGGGGGCCCAGGGAGCCCAGGGAGCCCAGGGCGCCAAGGGGGACCATGGTCACAAGGGGCGGCCGGGCGTCCAGGGTGCGCAAGGAGCCCAGGGAGCCCAGGGAGCCCAGGGTGCTCAGGGAGCCCAGGGTGGGACAGGTGGCACAGGTGTGCAGGGTGCTCAGGGGGCCCAGGGGGCCCAGGGAGCCCAGGGAGCTCAGGGAGCTCAGGGAGCTCAGGGAGCTCAGGGAGCTCAGGGAGCCCAGGGTGCTCAGGGAGCCCAGGGTGCTCAGGGGGCGCAAGGAGCTCAGGGTGCTCAGGGGGCGCAAGGAGCTCAGGGTGCTCAGGGTGCGACCGGCCCTGCGGGTCTGAGCACCTACATCGTCGCCGCGTTCTCGGGCGCACCGGGTAACACCGCGACCGCCAACTGCCTGAGCGGGGACATCGCCACGGGCGGCGGGTTCATCGCGGGCAACGGCTCGCAGCTGTCCAGCCGGCCGGTCGGCGCCGTGGGCGCCGCGGCCACGGGGTGGCAGGCCACCCAGAACGGTTCGGGCAACGGGATCACCGCCTTCGCGATCTGCGTCGACCTGCCGTGACCCCGTAGTGGGGTGTACGGCGCAGCAGTCCACCCCACCGTGAGAGGAGCGACGGCGTCCACGGAGACCACGGTCCCGTGGGCCGCCGTCGCCCCCGTCCCCCGCCGCCGTCCGGGCCACCCGTACACCCTCGGCCCCACCCTGGAGGATCCGTGCGCCCTACGGTCTGCCTGAACATGATCGTCAAGGACGAGGCCCCGGTGATCCGCCGCTGCCTCGAATCCGTCAGGCCCATGATCGACCGCTGGGTCATCGTGGACACGGGCTCGACCGACGGAACACAGGACGTCATCCGCGAGACCTACCAGGACCTTCCAGGGGAGTTGTACGAGCGACCCTGGAAGGGGTACGACGGGAGCCGGACCGAGGCGATCGAACTCGCCCGGGGCGGCGCGGACTACCTCCTCTTCGTGGACGCCGACGACGTGATGAGACTCGAGCCGGGCTTCCGCATGCCGGAGCTGACGGAGGACGCCTACCGCGTCGACATCCGCTACGGCCCCTTCTTCTACTGGCGGCCGGCCCTGGTCTCGACGCGGCTGCCGTGGCGCTACAAGGGTGTCCTGCACGAGTACATCGACTGTGGCTCGCGGTACAGCCTGGGTGTGCTCGGAGGGGCCGAAATGGTCATCGTGGGCGGCGGCGCACGCCTGAGGAACGAAGGCACGCGGGCGAAGTACCTGCGCGACGCGCAGATTCTGGAGCAGGGCCTGCTCGAAGACCCCGGGAACGCCCGCTACGCCTTCTACCTCGGGCAGAGCCTGCGCGACGCCGGTGAACCGGAGAGGGCGCTCGAAGCGTACGACCGCCGGGCCGCCATGGACGGCTCGGCCGAGGAGCTCTACTGCGCCCGCCTCTGGGCCGCTCGGCTCGCGGAGAGTCTCGAACGGCCCGCGGCGGAGGTGATGGACCGGTATCTGCGGGCGTACGAGACCCGGCCCTCCCGCGCCGAGGCCGTCGGCGATCTGGCGCGGCTGTGCCGGACCAGCGAGCGCTGGCCGCTCGCCCATCTGTTCGCCCGTCAGGCGGCCCGCATCCCGTTCCCGCAGGACGACCTGCTCGTCGAGCCCGGCTGGTACGAGTGGCAGGCGCTCGACGAACTCGCCGTGGCCGCCTACTGGGTGGGCGAGTACGAGGAGTGCAGGGACAGCTGCGAACGCCTCCTGGAGAGCGGCGCACTGCCCGCCGAACACCGTGAGCGGGTGGCCCGGAACCTGGAGCTGGCCCGGGAACACCTCGGTCTCACGTGTCTCGTCGGGGTGTGAGAACCCCTACACCAGCAGTTTGCCCCCGCACCGCGCGGCGCCCTCCTTCATCGCGATGAGGTTGGCGACGACGTACGAGATGTCCTTCTCGGTGTGCCACTCGCTGGGGAAGTAGGTGACGAGGCGGGAGGACTGGAAGCGGGCCTCGATGTCGGGGACGAAGGTGCGGTACTGGTCGTCCGTGTAGTACCAGAACGAGTTCTCGTTGTAGTAGGCGACGTGCGTGGGGTCCTGGTACGCGCCGCGGCCGTCGGAGCTGGCCGTCAGGGTGAGGAGCATCCCGCCGGGCGCCAGCAGCCGGTACAGCTCGTTGATCAGCGGCACCTTCGCGGGGACGTACTCCAGGAAGTTCACCGCCCGCACCAGACCGACGGAGCCGTCCGGCAGGTCGAGTCTCCCGGGCAGGGTCGCGACGATGTCCACGCCCTCGCCCGCCCGCCGGTCGACGCCGGTGTACCCCGGCGGCTTGCCGACCGCCGAGCCGAGGTCCAGGGCGAGGAGTCCGCGCCGCAGCGTCCAGGCCAGCGCGTTGGCCTCGATGTACTTGTCGTACAGGGCGACCGTCTCGCGCTGGATGTGCGCGTTGATCTCCGGCTCGCACTGGGTGTTCGCGGAGTGCACCCGCTGGAGGTACAGACAGCGGTCGATGTGGTGGAAGTCGCCGAGGTGGAAGAGACGGCACATCAGGTCCTGGTCGTCCAGCACCGTCCGCGAGGCGTCGTACCCGCCGGCCTTGTCGTAGCTCTCCTTGCGGAAGGCCCGTACGTGGTTGGGCGCGTACCAGATGTAGGCGACGTTGTGCGGCGTCGGCGCGAGCGAGACGACCTGGAGCAGCCGGCGGCCGTCGACGTCGACGTCCTCGTACTGCCAGCCGAAGGTCTCGTCGAAGCGCGTCTCGTCCCGCCCCCCGTCCTCGGTGATCTGCGCGGTGTTGCTGTACACGAAGACGGTCTCGGGATGCGCGTCGAACGCCTTGCCCAGCTCCGCAAGGCACGCCTTCGCCAGCAGGTCGTCGTGGTCGAGTTCGACGAGGATCTCGCCACGGGCCAGCTCGCAGGCCCGGCGCTTGGCGGCGCCGACCCCGGACAAGTCGTCCGCGATCACCACCCGGATCCGCTCGTCGGGGTACTCCGGACGCCAGCGGGCGCCGTTGTTGAGCAGGACGATCCACTCCCAGTCCGGACATGTCTGCGCCTGGAGCGTCGCCAGGCACTCGTCGAGGAATCGCGGGCGGTGGCTGGGGGTGAAGACGGAGAACCTCGGGGTGGCGGTCGACGGCGGCATCTGCTGCTCCCTGCGTGGCTCGGGGCCGATGGGGGCGACGCCGGTGAATTCCCGGATTTCCGCGGGTACTTGGCCTGGTCCGAAGTGGTCCGCAGTGGTCCGCGGCCGGGCCGGCGCCGTTTCCGCCGAGGGTACGAGCAGGCCGCGGCGCCGGGGTCGTACGGCAGGCGGTGAGGGATGCGGACCACCCGAATGCACGCACGGGGGCGGCTACGAGGGCCCGCCCGCCGTTCCGGCCAGGAAGGCGTCCACCAGGCGGGCCGTGTTCGCCCGCGCCGTGGGCTCCAGGGCACGCGTGCGGGCCAGCAGCCCCTCGGGGTCCACTCCCTGGCGCACGCACTGCTCGGCGCCCCCGAGCTCGAGCCAGCCGCGCACCATCCGCGCGGTGACCTCCGGATGGAACTGCACCCCCAGGCTGCTCCCCACCCGGAAGGCCTGCGCGCACACGGCGGTGCGGGCCAGTTCCTCGGCGTCCGGCGGCAGGACGCAGCGGTCGTAGTGCCACTGGAACCACGGGCCGGGCCCGATCAGGCCGGGTACGTCGGACTCGACCTCGACCCAGCCGATCTCGGCGCGCGGCGCCTCCTCGACGGAACCCCCGAGCGCCGTCGTCAGCGCCTGGGCGCCGAAGCAGACGCCGAGCACGGGTATGCCGAGGTGGTGCGCCTTGCGCAGCAGCGCCAGCTCGCCGCCGATCCAGCGGCCGACGGCCGTCGGGTCGTACACCGACCAGGGGGCGCCGAGCGCCACGATCACGTCCCAGTCGGCGGGGTCGGGGAAGTCGAAGGCCACGTCCGGGGCGTGATGACGGTCCTCGGGCACGACCGTCACCGCGGTCAGGTCGTAGCCCCGCTCCTGGAGCCGGGCGCCCACCAGGCCCGGCTCCGTGACGTGGTCGTGCTGGATGACGAGTGCGCGCACCGGGCTCCTCCTCCGGCCCCTCGGAAGGGGCGCGATGCCATGACGTTTGAGGTCAAATGGTATCGCGTGGCGCCGGCCACCCCGAGGGGAGCGGTCGGCCGGGTCAGGCCGGGGCCGTGATCTCGCGCTTCAGGATCTTGCCGCTCGGGCCGGTCGGGAGCTTGTCCATCAGCCAGATCTCGCGCGGGTACTTGTACGCCGCCACCCGCTCCTTCACGAACTCGCGCAGCTCGTCCGGGGTCGCCCCGGCGCCCGGGCGCAGGACGACGGCCGCCGCGATCTCCTCGCCCAGGTGGGCGTGGCCGACGCCCACCACGGCGGCCAGCGCCACGGCCGGGTGCTCGTGGAGGACCTCCTCGACCTCCCGCGGGTAGACGTTGTAGCCACCGCGGATGATCATGTCCTTCTTGCGGTCGACGATGTAGAAGTAGCCGTCCTCGTCCCGCCGCGCCAGGTCGCCGCTGCGCAGCCAGCCGTCGGGGAGCGCCGCCGCCGTCTCCTCGGGACGGTTCCAGTAGCCCTTCATCACGTTCGGGCCGCGGACGGCCAGCTCGCCGACCTCGCCCGCCGGGACGTCCTGGCCCTTCTCGTCCAGCAGCCGCACCTCCACGTCCTGGATCGGGGTGCCGATGGACCCGGCCTTGCGGGGCCGGTCGGGGTGGTTGAACGTCACCACCGGGCTCGTCTCCGACATCCCGAAGCCCTCCAGGATCGCGCAGCCGAACCGCCGCTCGAAGCCGTGCAGGATCTCCACGGGCAGCGAGGCCCCGCCCGAGACGCACATCCGCAGCGTCGACACGTCCGCCTCCGAGGGATGCTGGAGCAGCGCGGCGTACATCGTCGGCACCCCCTCGAACACCGTGGCACGGTCGCGGGCGATCGCGTCGAACACGGCCTGCGGCTCGAAACGCGGGACCAGGGTGAGCGAGGCGCCGGCGCGGACGGCCACGCTCATCGTGCAGATCTGGCCGAAGATGTGGAACAGCGGCAGACAGCCCACCACCACGTCGTCCGCGGTCATCCGCTGTACGTGGACCGTGTTGACCTCGGTGTTGTGGCGCAGCCCGCCATGGGTGAGCGCGGCCCCCTTGGGGCGGCCCGTGGTGCCGGACGTGTACAGCAGGACGGCCACGTCCGCGTCGTCCGTCTCCGCCACGTCCGGCAGCGGCTCGTGCCCGGACAGCAGCCCGGCGAAGGCGGCGGGCTCCACGGCGAGCTGCCGCACCCCGGCCACCGCCGCGCCCTGCGCACCCTCGCCCGGCGCCTGGTGCCACTCGAACAGCAGGCTCGCACCGGAGTCCGTGAGGTGGTACTCGGTCTCCCGCGCCTTCAGCAGCGGGTTCATCGGGACGACGACGGCCCCGGCGCGCAGCACGCCGTAGTACAGGACGACGAACTCGGGGACGTTGGGCAGCATCAGCGCCACCCGGTCGCCCGGGCGCACCCCCTCGGCCCGCAGCAGCGCCGCGGCACGGGCACTGGCCCGGTCCAGCTCCGCGTACGTCACGACCCGCTCGCCCAGCCGCAGAGCGGGACGGTCCGGCTGCCGCGCCGCAGTGTCCACCAGAAAGCCCGCCAGATTGGCCATGCCCGCCTCCACGCATCTCACCGCTGAAATCCGCCGTTCACGTGCACGACATGGTGCTGGCGCATCCGGCGACGACCTATGGGCGGTACGACAGCGTCTGCGCGCCCGGTTTGTTCGCACGGCCAAGAAGGCCCCTCTAAGCTGCGGCAATGGACCTCTCGGGTGTGACGTCGGCGCTCCACGCGCGGCTGCCGGAACTCGGCGAGCGGATGGCGCAGCGCATCCGCTCCGCCGTCCCCGCCTATCAGGACGAGTCACTGATCCCCTTCGACTCGCTGCGCCGCTCCTGCACGGCCAACGCCGACCTCGTCCTGAGCCACTTCCACCGGACCGACACCCCCGATCCCCGCCCGGCCCGGGAGACCGGCCGGGTCCGCGCCGAGCAGGGCATGCCGCTCGCCGACACCCTGCACGCCTACCGGATCGGCTTCGAACTCCTGTGGTCGGAGATCATCGAGGAGTCCCGCACCCACCCCGAGGTCACCGACGCCGAGCTGGTCACCCGGTCGGCGGAGATCTGGGCGCTGTTCGGCCGGTACGCGGAGGCCGTGGCGGCGGCTCACCGGGAGACCGCCGCCGAGCTGACCCTCCAGCGCGAGGCCCGCCGCTCGGCGCTGGTGGAGGCCCTGTTCACCGGCGTCCTCGCCGACCGCACCACGCTGTGGGAGGCCGCCCGTGAGCTGGGCCTGCCCGAACAGGGCCCTTTCGCGGTCGTCGCGGCGGCCGCGGGCGCCCCCGGCGAGGAACCCCTCAGCGGGATCGAGGCCGCACTGCGCCAGGCGCATCTGCCCTCCGCCTGGCGGCTGCTGCCCCACCAGCAGATCGGCGTGGTCGCCCTGGCCGCCCCGGGCGCCGAGGACACGTGTCTGCGCGCCCTGCGCCGCGCCCACGCCCGGGTCGGCGTCAGCCCCGGCTTCCCCTCGCTGCGGGACACCCCGCAGGCCCTGCGCTTCGCCCGGCTGGCCCTGGCCGGACTGCCCGGGACCGGGCCCGGCGTCGCCCGCTTCGACGACAACCCGCTGGCCATGCTCGTCGCCGCCGCGCCGGCCGAGGCCGCCCACCTGACGGACGTGGTCCTCCGGCCGGTGCTCGCGCTGCCCGCCGCGGAACGGGCCCGGCTCCTGACCACCCTGGAACACTGGTTCGCCGCCGCCGGCTCCGCCGCGGACACGGCCCGCACCCTCTTCGTCCACCCCAACACCGTCCGCTACCGGCTGCGCCGCGTCGAGGAACTGACCGGCCGCTCCCTCTCCGACCCCCGCACGACGGCGGACCTCGGCGCCGCGCTCCTCGCCGTCCGCACCTCGGGGACGGGGCGGGACGGATCCCCGACGGGCACCCCTCAGGAGTGACCCCTGAGAAGTGATTCCTCAGGTGTGCCAGACGCCCGTGAAGTCGATCCGGCGGGCCCAGTCGGGGTGGTCTATCAGCGGGTTGCGGTTGCCCTGGATCTCCGCGGCGGCCGCGTTGCGGTGCTGCTCGTACTCGCTCACCGGCTCGCTGTCGTGCCAGGTCAGCAGGGTGGGCAGCCGTTGCGCCGGGAACTCCTTCGGCGTGTCGCCGACCAGCCCCGGGTAGCGCAGCAGGAAGTACAGGGTGGCCCGGGCGACCGTCCCCTTGCCCTGCTGAGGCTCGAACCCCTCTGCCTCACGCCTCCCGCAGGCGTCCCGGAGTGCCTCCTGGACATCGGGGAAGTCGATGTAGGGGAAGTTGCCGCGGAAGCTGTTGCATCCGGCCTCGCACGCGAACAGATGGTGCAGATCGCCCCGCATGGGCTCCAGCTTGGTGAACCACGACTGCGGCACCACGTGTTCACAGTTGAACGGCAGCGACTCCTCCAAGGCGTCGAACTCGGCCTCGAACTCGGCCGGGCCCGCCGTGCTCTCGTGCAGCAGCAGCTCCCGGACCCGGGTCAGCCGGCTCTCCGCGACGGCGGCGTCGGCCCGGATGAACTCCTCCGGCGCGAAGTCCCGGCCGGAATAGATGCTGTGCAGCCGCCCGTCCTGGTGCAGGTCGACCCACGGGTACACCAGCCGCATCGGCTGGTACCTCGGCCGGGGCGCGTGGGTCCGCTCCAGCAGAGCGGTGAGCGCGCGGCGCAGCGCGTCGCCGCTCAGGTCGCCGACACCCGCGTAGTAGGTGTCGCGGGCGGCCTGGTCGGCGGTCCGGTCGTAGTAGGGCCGGTCCTGGGCGAGCCGGAGGTTGACCAGGGCGGCGTTCACGTCCCGGCCGACCGCCGCGGCCGTGTCCGACGGGGCGATGGCGGTCGCACCGGCGCCGGGAGCCGCCGCTGCGGGAGGCGGCGGCCCGGCCGGGGGCGCGAGGGGCGGGGGAGGGGACGCGGGGGCGGGCTGCGCGGCGCCGACGCCGAGGGCCGTCGCCGGGGAACCCGGCGCGCCGAGGCCGACCGTGACCCACAGGGGGATGCTCAGCCGCGCGGTGCCGTCGGCGACGTACGCCGCGCGGGAACCGTTGGCCGCGACCCCGTTGGCGGCGGCCGGGGCGGGCGGCGCGCTTCCGGACGATGCCGTGGGTACGGCGGGTACGGCGGGTACGGCTGCTGGTACGGCGGGTACGGCGGGTACGGCCGGTACGGCAAGCCCCGCGGTGAACACCTCGTCCCGCAGCCGGGCCGCCTCCCCACCCGGGCTCATCGTGTGCAGGGCGCCCAGCACCCGGCTGATCCGCACCCCCTCGTTCGCCTTCCACGCCAGTCGTGCCTCGCCCATGTCCGGCTGCCAGACCGTGCCGTCCACACTCAGCGGCCGTCCCTGCTCGTCGGTCCTCGGCACGGCCGAGTGGTGCAGCGCCACGACCTCCCACTGGTCGTTGAAGACGGGAGAGCCCGACGACCCCGGCTGGGTGTCGCACTCGTAGTGCAGGAAGTCGTCGAGTACGTCCACGACTTGGTTGTCCCGCAGCGCCAACTGCTTCGGCTCGCCCCGTGGATGCTGCACGATGTTGACGTACTCCCCGATGACGACCTTGCCTTGCGCGTCGCTGAGCGTGAGCCGCCCGAACGACGACAGTTCCTCGCCCCGGGTGCCGCGCGGCGCCACCGCGACCAGGCTGAAGTCCAGCCGCTCGTCGGTGACGAAGAACCGCTGCGGCTCCAGCCCGAACACCGCCGGTACGAGCGGACCGCCGCCGACGCCGTCCTGGAAGGCGAACGCGACCTCGCTGCGGGCCGCCTCCTCCGGGGCGCCCAGCACGTGGTGGTTGGTCAGCAGCAGGGCGGGGGAGATCAGGAAGCCGGTGCCGTGACCACCGCCGGGCCCCCTGACGGTGATCCGGCCGACCGGACGCGCGGCGAGGACGCCCTCCTCCAGGAACGCGACGGGAGTGAGGTTGTTGCGGCCGATCAGCCGCTCCAGGCCCAGGACATCGCGGCCGAAGCTGTCCGGTGGCAGCAGCAGGGTGCTTCCCGCGGTGGCCGCCGGATCCGACGGCGTCCGCTCGATCGCCCGGGCCAGCGACCAGTCGGCGCCGAGCCGGGCCAGTCGCTTCTCGACCCGCTCGGGATCGTCGGCGTACAGGACACCGCTGGTGGCGAGCACCGTCTTGTTGCGGTCGCGCTGCTCGGTGCGGTCCGTGTACCGCCGGGCGGCCCGCGTCAGCTGGGAGAGGTAGTCCGAGGCGCGCTGGGTGCGCAGTTCCGTCGTCATGGTGTGCCTCCTCGGCCTTACCGGGCCGAAAGTCCGCTACGGCGGGTGTGCGAGGACAGTCATGACTTCCTTTTGATTATTGCCTTTTGGGGTGATTTACGCCAACCGGAGTTGCCTGGCGGGCGTCAGTCGCTGCCGCGCAGCGCCACCCACGTGTCGTGGGCCACGACACCGTCGGCCGACAGGCCCTTGTCGCCCTGGAAGGCCCGCACCGCGCTCGTCGTCTCGGGGCCGAACGCACCGTTCACACCGCCGCTTCCGACGCCGTAGCCACGTTTCGTCAGCATGCACTGCACCTGGAGGACCTTCTTGCCGCTGTCTCCCTCGCGGGTCTTCCCGTTGCCGTTGTAGTACGTGCAGTCGGTGTTCCACGGCTGCGAGGCGGGCGGTTCGGCCGCCGGGGTGGTGGGGTCCGCGCTGGGCGAGGCGGAGGTGCCGGTGCCGGTGCCGGTGCCTGTACCGGCGGTGGTGGTGGAGACGGGGCCGCCGGGCGTGCTGCTGCCGACCACCGCCGAACCGGAGGCCTCCGGCTGTGCCGGGTCACGGCTGCCGTCGACGTCGGCCCGCCCGTCGGCGGAGCCCGCCACCGAGGCCCGGTCGGGCACCCCGGAGGTCCCCGGCAGGGCGACGTTGCCGGGCTGACGGCCGGGCACCGCGCCGGACGCCGTCTCCACGTCCCCGTGCGGGGCCGCGGTCGTCCCGCCGTCCGGCCGCAGGAGGACGAGCCCACCGGCGGCGACGGCACACAGAGCGACCCCCGCCGCCACGACCATCCCCCGCTGGCGACGGGTCCACCGACGGGACCCGCTCGCCGGTAAGACTCCTGACGCCGCTTCATCGGAAACGGACGGAGACGGCGGTTGCGCGGACACGGGTCCGGCCGCCTGCCGCGCGGCGGAGGGGCCGGAAGAGGCGGGGAGGCCGGACGGGGCGGAGGGCCTGGAGGAGGCGGGGAGGCCGGAAGAGACGGAGACGCTGGAGGCGGCAGGGAGGCTGGAGGAGGCAGGCAGGGCGGACGAGGAGACCCGGCCGGACGCCTCCGGTGACGAGGCAGGAGCCGACGGGTCGGCCGGTACGGCGGGAGCGCCGGCCGGGGCGTGCGGATCCAGCGACTCGGCTCCGGCACCTGTCAGCGGCGACTCGCCACCGGCACCGAACGGCGGTTCGGCTCCGGCGCCGGACAGCGCGGACCCGCTACCGGCACCGGACAGCGGCGACTCGGCTCCGGCACCTGTCAGCGGCGACCCGCCGCCGGCGCCGAACGGCGGTTCGGCTCCGGCGCCGGACAGCGCGGACCCGCCACCGCCACCGGACAGCGGCGACTCGGCTCCGCCGCCGAACGGCGACCCGCCACCGGCGCCGAACGACGGCTCGGCTCCGGCGCCGGACGAGGCCGACCCGCTACCGGCACCGGACAGCGGCGACCCGCTACCGCCACCGAACGGCGACCCGCCACCGCTGCCGAACGGCGACTCGCCACCGCCGCCGAACGGCGACTCGGCTCCCGCGCTGGAGAGTGCCGACTCGTCACCGTCGCCGGACAGTGCCGACCCGCCACCACCGCCGGAGGCGTCCGGCCAGGCCGCCGGCACGGGTTCGACTCCGGACGGAGCCGAGGACGGTGCCGGTACGGCATCGACTCCGGACGACGCCAGGGGGGCGGCGACTCCGGACGGCGCCGATGAGGACAGCGGGCGGTGGCCGGCCACCCCCGGCGCCCCGTCGGCCGCGTCGAACGGGTCCAAGGCGGCCACCCCCGCGGGTGCCGGGCGGCTCACCGGGCCCGGCGCGGGCGTACGGGAGGCCGCGGCGGGGCGGCCCGCGGGGAGCAGGCGGACCGCTCGCTCCACGGGGATCCGGTACAGCGTCTCGTACGCCTCCTGCCGGGCCAGCACCTCACCGAGGAGCGGCTCGGGCCAGCCGTCCGCACCGGTCTGCGCCGCGCCGAGCGCGACCAGCCGGCCGGCGGTCGGGCGCAGTCCCGGCTCCTTGGCCAGGCACTGGGCCAGCAGCGCGGCCAGCTCGGGGTCGGCCGCGGCGACGGCGCCGGTCACCTGTGGATCGGGCTCCTCGAACGCCACCCGGTGCATCACGTCGACCCCGGTGCCGTCCCCGAACGGGGCCCGCCCGGTGGCCGCGTACACCAGGGTCCCGGCCAGCGAGAACACATCCGACGAGGCGTCGCAGTGGCCCGTCCTGAGGTACTCCGGCGACATGTAGGCCGGGGTGCCCACCCGGTTTCCCGTGCCGGTGAGCGCACTCGCGTCCGCGGCCTT
Organism: Streptomyces sp. NPDC005811; assembly: GCF_040630405.1. Taxonomy (NCBI): domain Bacteria; kingdom Bacillati; phylum Actinomycetota; class Actinomycetes; order Kitasatosporales; family Streptomycetaceae; genus Streptomyces; species Streptomyces sp. NPDC005811. Next base: position 89,641 of record NZ_JBEXXK010000002.1, on the reverse strand, counting down.
GGAGATCCCGAAGTCGATCAGATGCGCGCCCTGCACGGACAACAGGACGTTGGACGGCTTGAGATCCCGGTGGACGACCCCGGCGGCGGACAGGGCGGCCAGCGCCCGCCCCAGATCGGCGACCAGCCGCCACACGCTGGCCGCGGGCAGCGCGCCGCCCCCGCGGACGGCCTCCGTCAGATCGAGCCCCGGGATGTACTCGGTGGCCATCCAGAGCAGTTCGTCCTCGAACCCCGTACCGCACAGCCGGGGCGCGTACGGCGGGCCCAGCCGGGCGTGCACCGCCGCCTCACGCTCGAACCGGCGCTGGAAGCGGACGTCCTCGGCGTACTCCGGCCGGATCACCTTCACCGCGAACAGCCCCGGACCGTCGTCGGCGGCCCGGGCCAGGTACACCCGCCCCATCCCGCCGCTGCCGAGCAGCGCCATCGGCACATACGGGCCGACACGGCCCGGGTCCCCGACCCGCAGGGGTGAGGCGCCGGTCTGCCGCAGTGCGGCGGCCTCGGCCGCCGGGGCAGTCGGTGGGGTCGGCCGCTGGTGAGTCACGGAACTCCCGAAGTGATGTTCGCCGTACGCCTGTTCGTTCTATGGCGGGAGCAACGAGGCTAGCCCAGTCGCCGCGTGTGCTCAGGCGTTCAAACACTTCTGTGATCGCTCGGTCACCGGATCCGGTGACGCCCGGCCCTCAGGCCGTCAACCCCCGCCCCACGCCCAGCCGTTCGAGCAGCCGCTCGTGATGGAGAGCGGCCACGGGACCGATCAGATCGGGGTGGCGCAGCAGGACCGCCGCCCGGCGGTCGTGGTCGTCGGGCGCGAGCAGGTGCCGGAACCCCACCGGCGTACCGCGCGTCCGGGCGCCCCGGGTGAGGCGGGCCACCGCACGCGCGGCCAGCTCCGGATCCGTGAGGAGACCGGCCGCCCAGCTCGCCACGACCTCGTCGACCCAGCAGCGCCAGGCCGGATCGTCCGGGTCCTCCCCGGCGCCGCTCAGCCGGTCGAGCTCCGCCGAGCCGCCCGGCCCCGAGTCCGGTGCCGTCGGATAGCGCAGCCGGGCCGCGACGGTGACCGCCTGGCGGGCCTGCGCTTCACACAGCGCGGCGGCGAGCGCGCCACCGGAGGCGGGAAAGGCGCGCGTCAGCCACAGCGTGGTCGCGGCGACGATCGGGGCGAGTTCTGCGAGCACTGGGGACCGTCCGGGCGTGAGGGTTCTCGCGAAACGGTAGCGGAGCCCTGCGCGGTCTCTTGACGTGTACTGGGCACGGTGGCTTTATGGGAGCGCTCCCACACTCCCGTAGACCCGCATGCCCACCCACCCCCGCCTTCTTGGCCTCACTCCTGGAGTCGCAGTGAGAACGACAAGAAGCACGACAAGAAGCACGACAAGAAACACGACGAGAAGCACAACGGTGACCGCCCTGCTGACCAGGCTGGCCGTCCTCCTCGGCCTGGTCGCCCTCGGTGTCCTCGCTCCCGCCCCGGCCCAGGCCCGCCCCGACGACCTCGCCGCCACCGGCCTGCACATCGCCAACGGCCGCCTGGTCGAGGCCAACGGGAACGACTTCGTGATGCGCGGCGTCAACCACGCCCACACCTGGTACCCCGGACAGCTCCAGTCGCTGGCCGACATCAAGGCGCTCGGCGCCAACACCGTCCGCGTGGTCCTCGCCGACGGCCACCGCTGGAGCGCGAACAGCGCCTCGGACGTGGCGAACGTCATCGCCCAGTGCAAGGCCAACCGGCTCATCTGCGTGCTGGAGGTGCACGACACCACCGGTTACGGCGAGGACTCCGCCGCCGGCACCCTCGACCAGGCCGCCGACTACTGGATCGGCCTCAAGGACGTCCTGGCCGGCCAGGAGAACTACGTCGTCATCAACATCGGCAACGAGCCCTGGGGCAACACGAACCCCGAGGGCTGGACCGCTCCCACCATCGCCGCCGTCAAGAAGCTGCGCGACGCCGGGTTCCAGCACACGATCATGGTGGACGCGCCCAACTGGGGCCAGGACTGGCAGGGCGTGATGCGCGCCAACGCCCAGTCCGTGTACGCCGCCGACACCACCGGCAACCTGATCTTCTCGATCCACATGTACAGCGTCTTCGACACCGCGGCGGAGATCACCGACTACCTCAACGCCTTCGTCACGGCCAAACTGCCGCTCCTGATCGGGGAGTTCGGCGGTCCCGCCGACCAGTGGGGCGACCCGGACGAGGACACCATGATGGCCACCGCCCAGCAGCTGAACCTCGGCTATCTGGCCTGGTCCTGGAGCGGCAACACCGACCCGGTCCTCGACCTGGCGACCTCCTTCGACCCCACGCGCCTGAGCTCCTGGGGCCAGCGCGTCTTCCACGGCGTCAACGGCATCGCCCAGACCGCGAAGGAAGCCACGGTGTACGGCGGCGGCACCCCGTCCGACACCCAGGCGCCGACCACCCCCGGCACCCCGACGGCCTCCGCCGTGACGGCGACCTCCGCGACGCTCGCCTGGACGGCCGCGACCGACAACGTCGGAGTCACCGGCTACGACGTCGTCCGGGTGAGCGGCGGCACCGAGTCCGCCGTCGCCGCCTCCACCACCAACGGGGTGACGGTGACCGGGCTCAGCGCCGGTACGGCGTACACCTTCGCGGTCTACGCCCGGGACGCGGCCGGAAACCGCTCGGCCCGCTCGGGCACGGTCGCCGTCACGACGAGCAGCGCGCCCGCCACCCCCTGCTCCGTGCGCTACCGCGTCGTGGGCGAATGGCCGGGCGGCTTCCAGGGCGAGCTCGTGCTGGGCAACCCCGGCACCGCCGCGATCAACGGCTGGAAGCTGGCCTTCGCCTTCGCCGACGGGCAGACGGTGACGAACATGTGGGGCGGGACCCCGACCCAGAGCGGCGGCTCGGTGACCGTCGCCCCCGCCTCGTACACCACCACCATCCCCGTCGGCGGCTCGGTCACCGTCGGCTTCATCGGCGCCAAGGGCACCACCAACACCGCCCCCACCGCCTTCACCCTCAACGGCACTGCCTGCACGACCACCTGACGCGCCGTACCCCCGTCCGGCCGGCCCCTCGCGCCGACCGGACGGGCGGTCCGCCCGGGGCGCCCGGATCCGCCCGCCACGACCCGCCGTCGGCAAAAGGGTTTGCCCGGGCCGCGCACCTCCCCCTACCGTCGCAGCACTCTTACGCGACACGCTCTCTCGAAGGATCGCCGCAGAACGGGAGCAGGCCCGCGCACAGCGCGCGGAGTCAGGAGGGGCGGCAGTTCTGTCCGCATGCCCTCCTGAAGGACTGTTCCCATGAAGATCGGCCTCGGCCTTCCCGTCGACGACCCCGCCCTCCTCCTGACCTGGGCGCGGCACGCCGACGCGGGCCCGTTCAGCACCCTCGGCCTGCTCGACCGGCTCGTGTTCGACAACCCCGAGCCCCTGGTCACCCTCGCCGCCCTCGCCGGCGCCACCTCACGCATCCGTGTCCAGACCGAGGTGCTCATCGCGCCCGTCCACGGCACCGCGCTGCTCGCCAAGCAGACCGCGACCCTCGACCGCGTCTCCGGCGGCCGCTTCACCCTCGGCATCGGCGTCGGCGGCCGCGAGGACGACTTCCTCGCCACCGGCGTCGACCTGGGCGGCCGCGGCCGCCGCCTCGACGAGCAGATGGCCCTGCTGCGCCGCGTCTGGGCCGGTGAGCCGTACGGGGAGGGTGTCGGGTCCATCGGACCCGCGCCGGTCACCCCGGGCGGCCCCGAAGTGCTCTTCGGCGGCTTCGCGCCCGCCGCCCTCGAACGGGTGGGCCGCTTCGGTGACGGCTTCATCGGCGCCGCACTGCCGCCGCAGCACCTCGACGGCCTCTTCCGCGAGGTGGAGAACGTCTGGGAGAAGTACGACCGCCCCGGCCGGCCCCGGCTCGTCGCCCAGATCAGCGTCGCCCTCGGCCCACAGGACACGGTGGACCGGGCCCGGCGCAACCTCCTCGACTACTACGCGTTCACCGGCCGCGCCGCCTACATGGCCGACGGGCTGCTGACCACCCCGCGGACGATCGGGTCGGCCGTCGCCGCCCTCGCCGGCATCGGCGCCGACGAGGTCGTCCTGTACTGCTGGGCCCCGGATCCCGAGCAGGTCGACCGGCTGGCCGAGGTGGTGTTCTAGGCCCGGGCCCGGCGGCCCAACCCCATGTATTTGATATTTCAAACAAAGGGCGTTCTGGGTAAAGTGTGACCATGTCCACGACGCCACGCTGGCTCACCGCAGAGGAACGACGGGCCTGGCTCGCCTACGTCGACTTCTCCACCCTTCTCGCCGACTACCTCAACCGGCAGCTGCGGCGCGACGCGGGGATGACGCACTCCGACTACAGCCTGCTCGCCTACCTCTCGATGGCCCCCGACGGCGTCCTCGGGATGTCCGAACTGGCCCAGCGGCTGAAGATCACGCGCAGCCGGCTCACCCACGCGGTGAACCGGCTGCGCGAGGTCGGTCTCGTCGACCGCCGGGAGGACCCCGCCGACGGCCGCGGCCAGCTCGCCTTCCTCACCGAGGAGGGCAAGGAGCTGCTCGGGGAGGTCGCCCCCGGCCATGTCGAGGCCGTCCGCCGCGCGGTGTTCGACGTCCTCACCCCCGAACAGGTACGGCAGCTCGCCGAGATCGGCGAGGCCATCAGCGACGCCCTGCACCGTGCCGAGAGCACCGAGGCCGATCCTGCGGTGCTGCCCTGGCGACGCCGCTGAACCGGGGATCCGCCCCACCCGAAGCGCGCGTTTCCGCAGTTCGTTCGGGCCGGGATCGAGAAGAACCGGCCCGCCGTGCGTACCTGGAGGTACGGGGCTGCCCGCCCCCCTTCGAAACACGCCAACGATCCAAGGGACGTACCTCGTGAACGCAACCGCCGCCATCGGCGTCACCGGCCTCGGCGTGATGGGCCGCAACCTCGCGCGCAACTTCGCCCGCAACGGTTACACCGTCGCCGTCCACAACCGTTCCGCCGGCCGCACCCGCGCGCTCGTCGAGGAGTTCGGCCACGAGGGCGCCTTCGTCCCCGCCGAGTCGGCCGAGGAGTTCGTGGCCGCGCTCGAACGCCCCCGCCGTCTGATGATCATGGTGCAGGCGGGCGCGGTCACCGACGCCGTCATCGACGAGTTCGCCCCGCTCCTGGAGCCCGGCGACATGATCATCGACGGTGGCAACGCCCACTTCGCCGACACCCGCCGCCGTGAGGCCGCGCTGCGCGAGCAGGGCATCCACTTCGTCGGCACCGGTGTCTCCGGCGGCGAGGAGGGCGCCCTGCACGGGCCGTCGATCATGGTCGGCGGATCGAGCGAGTCGTACGACGTCCTCGGCCCGATGTTCGAGTCCATCAGCGCGAAGATCGACGGGGACCCCTGCGCCGCCCATGTCGGCACCGACGGCGCCGGACACTTCGTCAAGATGGTCCACAACGGCATCGAGTACGCCGACATGCAGCTCATCGCCGAGGCGTACGACCTGCTGCGCCAGGTCGCCGGCTACACCCCCGCCGAGATCGCCGACGTCTTCCGGACCTGGAACGAGGGCCGCCTCGGCTCCTACCTGATCGAGATCACCGCCGAGGTCCTCGCCCACACCGACGCCACCACCGGCCTCGCGTTCGTCGACATCGTCACCGACGCGGCCGGCCAGAAGGGCACCGGCCGCTGGACCGTGCAGACCGCCCTGGACCTGGGCTCCCCGGTCACCGCCATCGCCCAGGCCACCTTCGCCCGCGCCGCCTCCGGCCAGCGCGAACTGCGCGCCGCCTACGCCGGGCTGCCCGGCGGCACCACCCCCGCCCTCAGCCGCACCGAGGCCGCCCGCTTCACCTCCCAGGTCGAGCACGCGCTGTACGCCTCCAAGGTCATCGCCTACGACCAGGGCTGGAAGATGATCCAGGACGCGGCCGCCGAGTACGGCTGGAAGATCGACCTGGGCGAGGTCGCCAAGATCTGGCGCGGCGGCTGCATCATCCGCGCCTCCTTCCTCGACCGCATCCGCGCCGCGTACGCCGCCGACTCCGAACTGGTCAGCCTTCTCGGCGAGATGGAGTTCGCCATGGAGATCACGGACGCGCAGGTGCCGTGGCGCGAGACGGTCGCCTCCGCCGCCCGCCGGGGCATCCCCGTCCCCGCCTTCTCGGCGGCCCTCGCCCACTACGACACCCTGCGCGCCGGCCGGCTCCCCGCCGCCCTGCTCCAGGGCCAGCGCGACTACTTCGGCGCCCACACCTACGGCCGTACCGACCGCCCCGGCGCCTTCCACACCCACTGGGCCCAGGACGGCCGCCCGGAGACCCAGGCCTGAACCGTCCCGGCCGCGGCGCGGCGACCGGCATCCCGACCCGGACGCCGCCCCGCGCCCCGGTTCGCCCAGGCGCAGTCCGGTCCTGCCGTCAGCCGGCGGCCGCCCACCGGGGCCGGTGCCGCGTCGGCGGACTCGCCACGGCCCCAGCTGACGCCCAGGCGCAGTCCGGTCCAGCCGTCAGCCGGCGGCCGCCCACTGAGGCCGGCGCCGCCTCCGCCGGTCCGCACGGCGCCAGCCGTCCGGACCGTCCGTCCCGGCAGCCCGTCGTCGGCAGGGCGGTCACACTTCCGTGCCGGTCGGGCCGCTCCCGCCCGGTCGGCGACGGCCCGGCCGGGTCCGGCACGCGCGGGTGTGTTCGGGCCGGCTCGGTCCGGCCGGACCGCTCCCGGCAGTGGGTCGGCAGCCCGCGCGTCGGGAGCGCTCAGCCCCGGGCGGTCGCCGACTGGCGGATCACCAGCTGGGTGCTGAGCACCACGTGGTCGTCCCCGGAGACCCGTTCCTCCCGCTCCAGCGCCAGCCGTACGGCGGACCGGCCGAGGTCCTCGTACGGCACGCGGACGGTCGTCAGTGCGGGGGTGAGGTCCGCCGCGAAGGGCACGTCGTCGTAGCCGACCAGGGAGACGTCGTCCGGGACGCTCAGCCCGGCCTCGCGCAGCGCGGCCAGCGCGCCCAGGGCCACCATGTCGGTGCCGGCGAAGACTGCCGTGAACTCCAGCCCCGCGCGCAGGGCGTCACGGGTGCGCAGATAGCCAGAGGTGCGGGTGTAGGGCCCCGGCACGTCGAGTTCCTCCTCATACGGCACCCCGTGCGCCCGCAGCGCGTCCAGGTGCCCCGCCCGCCGCTGCTGGGCGGTGGCGAACCTGGTCTCGCCGCCGAGGAACAGCACGCGCCGGTGCCCCGCCGCGAGGAGATGGGTGGCGGCCTGGAAGGCGCCGCCGCGGTTGTCGTACTCGATCACCGTGGCGGGCACCTCGGCGCGTAGCGGCGGCCGGCCGACCAGGACCAGCCGGGACCCGGCCGAGGCCAGGCCGTGCGCGTACCCGGCCATCCGCTCGTGGTACGCGTCGTCGACCTCCGCGCCGCCCACGAGCACCACCGCGGCGGCGTGCTGTTCGCGCATCAGTTGCACGAGGTCGTTCTCCCGGGCCGCATCGCCGTGCGTGGCGCAGACCAGGCTCAGCCGGCCGCGCATCGCCGCCTCCTGCTCCACGCCGGCCGCCACATGGGCGAGGGAGGGGCCGGTGATGTCGTGGAGGACCAGGGCGACCGGGCCGGGAACACCGCCCGACAGCGCCTTGGCGTGCACGTTCACCACGTAGTGGAGCGCCTCGACCGCCGCCGTCACCCGGGCCCGGGTCGTCTCGGAGACCGGGTAGTTCCCGGCCAGCGTCCGGGACACGGTGGCCACCGACACGCCCGCCCTGGCGGCGACGTCGCGGATGGTGGCGGGCTTGTCGTGGCCCGCGGTGGCGCGCCGCCGCCGGCCCCCGCCCGCGGGCCGCCGGCCCGCGCTGTCTCCGGTGGTGTGATCCGTCACGGCTTGACGTTACTGCATCCGGGGGCGTCCACAGAGGCACGCGCGACGGGCGAAACGCCTTTCCGGAAGCCGGAAGACGTTTGCCCCCCCCGAGTACCGGACCGCTAGGCGCTCGTCGCCGGGTACGTCGGGTACTCGACTCCGGAGACGTGCTGGACGACGCGGACGACCTGGCAGGAGTAGCCGAACTCGTTGTCGTACCAGAGGTAGAGGATGGCGTTGTCGCCGTCGACCTTGGTGGCGCCGGCGTCGACGATCGAGGCGTGGCGCGAGCCGATGAAGTCCATGGAGACCGCGTCGGGGGCCGTGGTGAAGTCGATCTGGCGCCGGAGCGGCGAGGTCAGCGAGACGTCGCGGAGGTGGTCCAGGACCTCGTCGCGGGTCGTCTCGCGGCCGAGGCGCAGGCTGAGGATCGCGATCGAGACGTCCGGCACGGGCACCCGGATCGAGCTGCCGGTGATCGGCGCCTTCAGCTCGGGCAGCGCCTTGGCGACGGCCGACGCGGCACCGGTCTCGGTGATCACCATGTTCAGCGGCGCCGAGCGGCCGCGGCGATCGGCCTTGTGGTAATTGTCCAGCAGGTTCTGGTCGTTGGTGAACGAGTGGACGGTCTCCACGTGGCCGCGCAGGACGCCGAACTCGTCGTTCATCGCCTTCAGCGGCGGGACGATCGCGTTGGTGGTGCAGGAGGCGCAGGACAGGATCTGCTCGTCCGGCTTGATCGTGTCGTGGTTGACGCCGTGCACGATGTTCGGGACGTCGCCCTTGCCGGGCGCGGTCAGCACGACCTTGTCGATGCCCGGCCGCAGGTGCTGGGAGAGGCCCTCGCGGTCCCGCCACTTGCCGGTGTTGTCGATCAGGATGGCGTGGTCGATGCCGTACGCCGTGTAGTCGATCTCGGCCGGGCTGTCGGCGTAGATCACCTTGATCTCGTTGCCGTTGGCGACGATCGTGCCGTTGGCCTCGTCGACCGTGATCGTGCCCTGGAACTGGCCGTGCACGGAGTCGCGGCGCAGCAGCGAGGCGCGCTTGACCAGGTCCTGGTCGCCGCCGCCGCGCACGACGATGGCGCGGAGCCGGAGCCCGTTGCCGGAGCCGGTCTTCTCGATGAGCAGCCGGGCGACGAGCCGGCCGATGCGGCCGAAGCCGTACAGGACGACGTCGCGGGGCTCGCGGCGCTCGATCTTGTCGGCGCCCGTGGCGCCGGCGACGGCCTCGGCGGTGAAGTCCAGGACCGACAGGCCGCGGTCGTCGGCGCGGTGGCTCTCGGCGAGGATGCCGATGTCGATCTGCGACGGGCCGAGGTCGAGCGTGGTGAGCGCCTCGAGGAACGGCAGGGTCTCGGTGACCGAGAGCTCCTCGCCCGCGATCTGGCGGGCGAACCGGTGGGTCTTGAGGATGCTGACCACCGATTTGTTCACCAGGGAGCGGCTGTGCAGCAGGATCGTCACGTCCCGCTCGCGGTGCAGCTTCCCGATCATCGGGATCATCGACTCCGCGATCTCCTCGCGGTTCTTCCAGTGGGTGAACGAATCGTCGTTGAGCGTCACGGGCCTATCTTTCGAGCTAGGTGGCGCTCAGATGCTAACCCGATGCCCTTCTGATCATTCAAGCGGGGGTGCGCTCAGGTGTGCAGGGCGGTCGGGGTGGCCGGCTCGGCGCGGGAATGCGGAGGCGTCCGCCCCGGCCGCCGGTCGGGGGAGAGAGAGGGTCGGTCAGGCCTCTTCGGGAGCCTGCTGCCTGCGCGGGATCCCCAGGGCGCACAGCGCTCCGGCGAACACCACGGCGACCCCGACCCACACCGCGGGGTGCAGCCCGTCGACGAACTGCTGGGGGCCCTCGGTGCTGCCGTGCGCCACGAACACCGTGCTCAGGACGGCGATGCCGAGCGCGCCGCCGACCTCGCGCACGGTCGTGTTGGCGCCGGACGCCTTGCCCGCGTGCTCCCTGGCGACCGAGCCGAGCACGACCGCCGCCGTCGGCGCGAACACGAAGCCCATGCCGATACCCGCCACGACCATCGGGCCGACCAGGGACGGGTAGTCCGTGTCGACACCGGCGACCAGGTTGATCCAGCCCAGCCCGATGCCCTGGAGGAAGAGCCCGAGGGCCATCAGCCGCCCGCCGCCCACCTTGTCGGTGAGCAGCCCGGCGACGGGGGCGACGAACATCGGCATCAGCGTCCAGGCGAGGGTGCGCACACCGGCCTCCAGCGGGGTGCGCGGAGGCACGATCTGGAGGTACTGGGCGAGCAGGAACAGCGAGCCGAAGACCCCGAAGTACATGGTCGCGGAGACGACGTTGGTGAGGGTGAAGGCCCTTACCCGGTAGAAGGACAGCGGCAGCATCGGCTCCTCGGTCCGGGCCTCCCGGGCGACGAACGCGGCCAGCAGCACCGCGCCGCCGGCGAACGCGCCGAGCACCTTGCCGGAGGTCCAGCCGTCGGGCTCGCCGTGCACGATCGCCCACACCACGGCGCACAGTCCGGCCGCCGCCAGCACCATGCCGACCAGGTCGAGCCGGATGCCGGGCAGCGAGCTCTCCTCTAGCGCGAACAGCACCAGCGGGACGGCGATGACGCACACCGGCACGTTGATCCAGAAGATCCACTGCCAGTCCAGGCCTTCCACGACCGCGCCGCCGACGACCGGGCCCATCGCCACGGCGAGCCCGCTCACCCCGGACCACACGCCGAGCGCCATCCCGCGCAGCCGCTCCGGCACCGCCTGCGACAGCAGCGTCAGCGACAGCGGCATCACGGCGGCCGCGCCGAAGCCCTGGACCGCGCGGAAGGTGATCAGTTGGGCGCTGGTGTCCGACAGACCGCAGCCGATGGAGGCCAGCGTGAACAGGGCGATGCCGGCGACGAACACCTTCCGCCGCCCGAAGCGGTCACCGAGCGCGGCGCCCGTCATCAGCAGACAGGCGAAGCTCAGCACATACGCGTTGACGAACCACTGGAGTTCCTGGGTGTCCGCCTCCAGGTCCACGGCCAGGGTGTGCAGGGCCGTGGAGACGACGAGATTGTCCAGCGCGACCATGAACATGGGCACACTCGCCGCGACGATCGCGAGCCAGAGGGGTATCCGGCGGCCCCCGGCCGCCGGGGCGGAGGCGGCCGGGCCGTCGAGCACCTGGCTCTCTTCGGACAGGGTCATGGTGGGGTTCTCTCCTGGGCGAGGGGTGGGGTGAGGGGTGTCAGGCACCGGTGCGTCCCTGCTCGGCGAGGCGGCGCCGGGCGTCCGCCCAGTCGATGGGCAGGCCGGCGGCGGGGACCTGCCAGAAGGTGAAGACCGAGTCCTTCATCGTGGGCCGCAGCCCGTTCATGATCGACTTGTGCGGCTCGGTCTTCGCGTACGTGTGGAGCGCGGCCCTGTCCTCCCAGGCCGACAGCGTCCAGAAGGTGCGCTCGAGGGGCTCGGCGATCAGCGAGGCGCCGTACGCCCCCGGCGCGCCGGAGACCTGCTTCCACGCGGCCAGCGACTTCAGGAAGAAGCGCGGTACGTCCTTGAGCGAGCGGACCTCCAGCCGGGACGCCATCACGAACGCCTCGGTGTCGGGAGCGGGGGTGCTGACTGTCGTCCAGCGCAGGGTGGGCATGGCTGCGGCCTTCTCTCCGGCGGCGCGAAGGAATATTGGATACCTCTACTATCTATGTTAGACAGTAGAGGTATCCAGTTTTCAAGTGTGGAGCCGACCGAATCGGAGCCGAACCGTATGCGCATCTCCGAACTGAGCCGCCGCAGTGGCGTCTCCGTGACGACGATCAAGTACTACCTGCGCGAGGGACTGCTGCCGCCGGGCCGTCAGACGGCCGCCACCCAGGCCGAGTACGACGACCAGCACCTGCGCCGGCTCCGCCTCATCCGCGCCCTGACCGGCGTACGCGGACTGTCCGTCAGCACCACCCGCGAGGTGCTCGACGCCCTCGCGGAGTACACCGGGGACACCCACCGCCTGCTGGGCCTCGCCCTCGGTTCCATTCGCGTCGGCGAGCAGCCCTCCGACGACACCTCGCAGGCGTCCGAGGTCGAGGCGCTGGTCGCGGAGCTGGACTGGGACGTGCACGCCGCGGCGCCCGCCCGGGCCACCCTCGCCGAGACCCTCGCCTCCCTGCGCGCCCTGGGCGTCCCGCTCGACTGGCGGACCCTCCTGCCGTACGCCCGGCTCGCCGAACGCACCGCGGTCCTCGACCTCGACCAGCTCGAAGGACTGGACGACCCGCTGGAGACCGCCGAGCGCGCCCTGCTGCTGACCGTCCTCCTGGAACCCGCCCTGATGGCCCTCAGGCGCATGGCCCAGGAGAACGAGTCGGCCCGCCGGCACACGTCATAGCCGGCGCCCTCAAAGGGTGCGGGGCCGTGTCGACTTGCGGCTCCGCCGCGCGGGCGCGACCAGTCACGACGGTGCCGCCGCATCCGCACCCGCCGAGAGCGCCGCCTCGGGGGAGCCGATCAGGTCCGGGCCGAGCTGCTTGGAGTGGAAGCAGGAACCGGCCGGATTCTCCTGCCGTGGTTCTGCCGCGTGCCGGCCCGGCCTCGTCGTGCATGATCCCCGCCCGACCGGGTACGCGAGGCCGGACCGCGTCCGGAGGGAAGTCTTCCGGAGCGGGCCGTACGACCGCCGCGACAAGGGGAACTGTCATGGAGACGCCCGCCCACGACCGCAACGCCAACCCCGCCCGATGGGCGCTCGACGCGCTCGCCCGGGACACCGAGGACACGGTGGCCCTGGACACGCTCGCGCACTGCGACGTCCTCGTGCCGGTGCCCCAGGACGCCACCGACGAGGACGTGAGCGACCCCGCCCGGGTGGCCCTGCCGGTACTGGACAACCCCGGCGGCGCACCCGTCGTCCCGGTGTTCACCTCCGAACCCGAGATGGCCGGACTGCTGCCCGGGATCGACCGCTACCGGCTGGTGCCCCTCGGCGCGCTCGCCGCTCAGTGGCCCACCGAGGAACTCTCGCTCGCCATAGACGCCGCAGGCGACCATCCGCTGACGCTCACCTCGGAGGGGGTGCGCACCCTGCTCGCCCGCTGACCCGCCGCCCGGGCGGCCCGCGCCCGCCGACCGCCCGTGATCCAGAATGACCCCATGACCTGGCTCTCCGGTGTGGCCGGCGGATTCGTGCTCGCGCTGGTGCTCGGGAGCGTCCTGCGCACCCTCGTCGTCCCGCGGGGCCTGTACTCCGTGGTCGTGTACCGGCTGTGGTGGACCCTGCGCCGGCTGCTGCACCTCCCCGCCCTGCGCCGCGGGTACGAGGCCGTCGACCGCTGGCAGACCTGGCTCGCCCCGCTGATGCTGGTCGGCATGCTGGGCATCTGGCTGCTCGGCGCCCTGGCCGGATACGGGCTGCTGCTGTACGCGCTGTCCCCGCTCGACTGGACCACCGCCTTCCGGGAGGCCGGCTCCAGCCTGTTCACCCTCGGCTTCGCCAGCGGCGCGCGCGTGCGGCTCTCCGTCCTCGACTTCGCCGCCGCGATCACCGGCCCGGTCGTCATCGCCCTCCAGATCGCCTATCTGCCCACCCTGTACGCCGCCTACAACCGCCGTGAGCTGGAGGTCACCCTGCTCCAGTCGCGGGCCGGCGAGCCCGCCTGGGGCCCCGAGATCCTCGCCCGGCAGTGGCTCGTCGACACCGAGACCGCGCTGCCCGAGCTGTACCGCGCCTGGGAGCGGCTGGCCTCGGACATGGGGGAGAGCCATGCGACGTACCCGGTGCTGCTGGCGTTCCGCTCCCCGCGCCCGCAGCGCAGCTGGCTCGTCGGGCTGATCGCGGTGATGGACGCGGCGGCCCTGCAGCTCGCGCTGTCCCCGGGCTCCGCGCCGCCGGAGGCCCGGCTGGTGCTGCGCGCGGGGTTCACCGCGCTGCGGGACATCGCCCGCTCGATCCGCTTCGGCTTCGACTCCGACCCCGCCCCGGACGACCCCGTCCGGCTGACCTACGCCGAGTTCGACGCGGCGGTGTCGATGCTGGAGTCGACGGGCTTCCGGGCCGAACGCGGCTCCGAGGAGGCCTGGCCGCACTTCCGGGGCTGGCGCGTCAACTACGAGGCGGTCGGCTACGAACTCTGCCGCCGCTGCGACGCGGTCCCCGCCCTGTGGACGGGCCCACGCGACTTCCCCTCGACCCCGATCCCGCCCCACCGCCCGGCAGACCGCCGCCCGGGTGAAAATCACACGTGAGACCAGCGCCCTGAAAGGGGCGCGGGGCCGTGTCGACATGCGGCTCCGCCGCGCGGGCGGGACGAGCCACGACGGCGCCGCGGCGATCCACGCACCCGGCACAACGGAGCGCTCAGGCGCCGCCGAGCATCCGCTCCAGCACGCCCCGCTGCAACGGCAGCACCTCCGTGTGCAGTTCACGGCCCTTGCCGGTGAGCGTGACGTACACCCCGCGCCGGTCCTCCAGACAGACGGCCCGGGCCACCAGGCCCTCCTTCTCCAGCCGTCCGATCAGCCGGGACAGCGCGCTCTGGCTGAGGTGGACCCGGCCCACGAGGTCCTGCACCCGGCACTGTTCGCCCTGCCGGGGCGCCTCGGCGGCGAGGATGTCGAGCACCTCGAAGTCGCTCGCGCCGAGGCCGTGCGGGTGCAGCGCCCGGTCGATCTCGCACATCGTGCGCGCGTGCACCGACAGGATGTCCCGCCACCGCTCCTCGAGGCCCGCCCCGGCCGTCTTCGCTGCCATACCCGCACCGTAACACCCGTTCGAACATTTATTGAGTGTGCAACTAGTGCGGGTGCAAGCACGGTGCTACGACGGGTCCTGGAGCAGCCCCACGAGGTTGCCGTCGGGGTCCTTCACCGAGGCGATCAGCCGGCCGTTGCCGACGTCCTGCACGTCCTGGAGCACCTCGGCCCCCGCCTCGACCAGCGCCGCGAGCCGCCCGCGGATGTCGGAGACGTGCCAGTAGGGGACCGGTCCGGTCAGCCCCTGGGCGTGGCCGTTCGGATTGAGGCCGACGTCCTGACCCGCGGCCTTGAAGCCGACGTAGTAGGGCGCGTCGGCGTACGGCTCGACCTCCAGCAGCGCGCTGAACAGGGCCTTCGCCCGCTCCGCGTCCTTGACGGGGTAGATGATCGTCTGCACTCCGGTGGTGGTCATGATCGGGTCACTCCCTGCTCTCGCGTGGCCCGACGGGTTCTCCGTCGGTGGTTTCACGCTAGGGCGGGGGAGGGGGTGACCGCTTCTCCGATCCTGACCGAAACGACCCGGGCCGACGGGGGCCGACGGGGGCCGGTCGGGTGACCGGCCCCCGACCCCTCAGGTCGAGTCCCGCTTCACCAGCTCCGTCGGCAGGATCACCGCCGCCGGGTCCTCGCCGCCTATCTGGGCGAGGAGAACGCGCACCATCTCGGCGCTGACCCGGTCGTACGGCTGGCGGATCGTGGTCAGCGCGGGCACCGCCTCCGTCGCGGCGACGGAGTCGTCGAAGCCGCCCACGGAGACGTCCTCGGGGACCCGGCGCCCCGCCCGGCGCAGCGCCGTCAGCGCCCCCCGCGCCATCAGGTCGGAGGCGACGAACATCGCGTCCAGATCAGGGGCCTGCGCCAGCAGCCGTTCGGCGCCCGCCTCCCCGCTGGCCCGGCTGTAGTCGCCGGAGACCACGAGCCGCTCGTCGATCTCGACTCCCGCCTCCGTGAGCACCTCCTTGTAGCCGGCCAGCCGGTCCACACCGCCCGGGGTGTCCAGCGGGCCGCTCACCATGCCGATCCGGCGCCGGCCGAGCGACAGCAGATGGCGCACCATGTCCCGGGCGCCGTCCCGGTCGTCCGCCGCCACATAGCTCACCTTGGAGCGCAGCCCCATGGGCTTGCCGCACTGGACCAGCGGCACCCCCGCCTCGCGCAGCTCCTCCGCGACCGGGTCGCCGGAGTGGCTGGAGACCAGCAGCACCCCGTCGACATGCCCGGCGGTGATGTAGCGCGTGATGCGACGCCGTTCGTCCTTGGTGCCCGCCAGCATCAGCAGCAGCGGGATGTCGTGCGCGGCGAGCGCCTGGGTGCAGCCGCTCAGCAGCACATTGAAGTTCGGGTCCTCGAAGAACCGCTCCTGGGGCTCGGTCAGCAGGAATCCCACCGAGTCCGACCGGCCGGTGATCAGCGAGCGGGCGTGCCGGTTCACGACGTACCCCGTCTTGCGGATGGCGGCGTTGACCGCCTCGGCCGCCGCGGGGCTGACGTAGTGCCCGCCGTTGAGCACCCGGGAGACGGTGCCCCGGGAGACCCCTGCCTCCCGCGCCACGTCGTGGATCGTCGGCGGTCTGCGCCGGCCCCCCGCATTGCTCATGGTCATGACTTTACGGCCCCGGACAGCAGATCCAGGCTCCAGAACCGCTGAATGACCAGGAAGAGCGCCACCAGCGGGATCACCGCGAGGAACGCCCCGGTGATCACCAGTGTGTACAGCGCGGGCTGGTTCGAGCCCTGTTCCAGGAGCGTGAACAGACCCAGCGTGATCGGGAACTTCTCGTCGTCGCTGAGCATGATGTACGGCAGCAGGAAGTTGTTCCACACCGCCACGAACTGGAACAGGAACACCGTGACCAGTCCGGGCACCATCATCGGCAGCGCGATCCGGGTGAAGATCCGCCACTCGCTCGCGCCGTCCATCCGGCCCGCCTCCACCACGTCGGCGGGCACGGCCGCCGCCGCGTAGATGCGCGCGAGGTAGACGCCGTACGGCGAGAGGATCTGCGGCAGCAGCACCGACCAGTACGAGTCCGTGAGGTCCGCCTTGGCCAGCAGCAGGTACTGCGGGACGGCGAGGATGATCGGCGGCATCAGCACGCCCGCCAGCAGGACGTTGAACACCGCCTCACGGCCGCGGAAGCGGTACATCGCCAGGGCGTAGCCGCTGAACGCCGACACGCACGTCGACAGCAGCGCGCCGAGAACGGCGTACAGGGCGGAGTTGCCCATCCACGTCCAGTAGACGCCGTCGCGGTACGCGGTGAGCTGTCTGACGTTGTCGGTGAAGCCCGTGCCCGGCAGGAAGGTGAAGGTGGAGAACAGCTCGCGGCCGGACTTGGTGGAGGCGATCACCACCCACGCCACGGGGAGCAGACAGTAGAGCGCGCCCAGCAGGAGCGTGACCGTCGGGACGAGCGCGATGCGGCTGCGCAGCGGCGGCCGGCCGTGCGCCGTGCCCGTCGTACCGGCCGCGGTGGGCGCCTTCTGTACGGCGAGAGAACTCATCCCGCTGCCTCCTGCTTGTTACGGCGGTTCGCCGCCCGCAGGAAGCCGAAGCTCAGCACCAGCGTGGCGAGGGCGATGATCACGGCCTCGGCGGCCGCCTGGTAGATGTCGCCCGTGCCGAACGCGTCCCGGTACACCTTCATCAGCGGACTCCACGTCGTGGACACGGAGTTGGTGAGCGGTTTGAGGGTGGTCGGCTCGTTGAACACCTGGAGCGTGGCGATGATCGAGAAGAAGAAGGTCAGCACCAGCGAGGGCGCGACCATCGGGATCTTGATCCGCAGGGCGATCTGGAGGGGGGTGGCGCCGTCCAGCTTCGCCGCCTCGTACACCTCGGCCGGGATGGCCTGGAGCGAGGTGTAGATGACGATCATGTTGAAGCCGGTGCCGCCCCAGACCGCGATGTTGGAGAGGGCGAGATACAGCGGGCCGCCGTCCAGCAGGTCCGGCTGCGGCAGGCCCAGCTTCTCCAGGACGAAGTAGAAGGGGCTGACGTCCGGCAGGTAGAGGAAGCCCCACAGCAGCGCCGCCACCACACCGGGGATGGCGTACGGCAGGAAGATCGCGAGCCGGGTGAACGGGGCGAGCCGCACCTTCTCGGAGTCCAGCATCAGCGCGAACAGCAGGGCCAGGCCCAGCATCACCGGGACGACGATGCAGCCGTACCCGAGGACGCGCAGCGCGCCGTCCAGCAGCTCGCTGTCGGTGAAGGCGTCCGTGTAGTTCTCGATGCCGGCCCAGACCTCGCTGCGCGCGCCCTTGCCCAGCCCGAGGCCGGAGACGTGCACCTTGTGGAAGCTGAGCCAGACCGCGTAGCCGATCGGCAGCGCGAAGAACAGGGCGAAGAGGAGCGTGGCGGGGAGGAGGAAGGCGTACGGGGCCCCCTTGACCCCGTACGACCTCCGGCGTGCGGTGGTCACTCGGAGACCTCGAAGCCCTGCTTCTTGAGGTCGGCGACCGTGGCGTCCTGCATGGTCTTCAGGGCGGCGGAGAAGTCCGACTTGTTCTTGGCGGCGGCGCCGAAGGCGTCGTTGAAGGTCTGGTAGGCGACGTTCACGTTCGGGCCCCAGGCCGAGGGCGCCGTGGTGCGCGCGATCTTGGCGGCCAGGGTGTAGAACTCCGGCTGCGTCGAGAAGTAGTCCGGCGGGGTGGCGAAGGCACCGCTGGTCTGGGCGTTCGTGGCGGCCGGGTAGATGCCGCTCTCCTTGGCCAGCGCCGCCAGGGCCGCGTCGTCGGTGTTCAGCCAGGCGGCGAACTTCGCGGCGGCCGCCTGGTGCTTGGAGTCCGTCGTCACGGCCGTGGACGAGCCGCCCCAGCTGCCGGTGACGTTGTCGCCGGCCGACCACTGGGGGAGCGGGGCCATGGCCCACTTGCCCTTGGTGTCGGGCGCGGCGGTGGTCAGGGTCCCCGGTGCCCACACGGCCGACACCCAGGCGATCTGCTTGCCGGTGTTCAGCGCCTTGTTCCAGGCGGGGGTGTACATCGGCTGGTTGTCGATGGCGCCCTCCTTGACCAGGCCGCCCCAGAAGTCGGCGACCTTCTTCGTGGCCGCGTCGTCGATGCCGACCTGCCACTTGTCGCCGGAGGTCGTCCACCACTTGGCGCCGGCCTGCTGGGCGAGGCCCGCGAAGAGACCGGAGTCGTTGGCGGAGAACGTGGTCAGGTCCGTCTCCGGCGCCTTCTTCTTCAGCGCGCGGGCGGTCTCGGCGAACTCGTCCCAGGTCGTCGGGACCGTCAGGCCGTACTTCTTGAAGAGGTCGGCCCGGTAGTAGAACATCATCGGGCCGATGTCCTGCGGGACCGCGTAGACCGCGTCCGTGCCCAGTGTCGTCTGCTGCCACACGCCGTCGGCGAACTTGCTCTTCGCGTCGCCCACGTTCTTGGCTATGTCCGCGAGCGCGTCATTGCTGACCAGCGTCGGCAGCGCCTGGTACTCGGCCTGCACCAGGTCGGGCGCCTTGCCCGCCTTGTGCGCGGTGAGGATCTTGGTGACCAGCGTGTCGCCGGACGCCTGCTTCTTCACCGTGACGGTGATCTGGTCCTTCTTGCCCTGGCCCTTGTTCCAGAGGTCGACGACCTTGTCCATGCCGGGCGTCCAGGTCCAGTACGTGAGCGAGACCGGACCGGACTCGGCCTTGCCCTCGTCGTCGGACGAGCCGCAGGCGGCGAGTGCGGTGGCGCCGAGCGTGACGGCGAGGACGGAGGCCGCGCTTCTGACAAGGAGCCGCCGGCGCTGCGTGTTGGGCATGGATTTCTCCCCTGACCTGGGTCCCCACCGGTTGCGGGAACCTGCCATGCGAAGGGCACGACCGGGGACCCCGCCCGTCGCGGAGCCCTGTCATGCTGTCTGTGAGCGTTCACAGTAGAGAAACATCCCGGACACTTGTCAATGGTTGTTGCTGTGCGGTTATGTTGGGCTCAGAACGCCGCAGCTGTGTGTGCACGTTCCCAAATGATCGATTAAACGGGAGACAATCCATGCCGGAGACCACCCCCAAGGGCCTCACCAGGCTCGCCTTCGGTGGGGACTACAACCCCGAGCAGTGGCCGGAAAGCGTCTGGCAGGAGGACGTCCGCCTGATGCGGGAGGCCGGCGTCACCATGGTGAGCGTCGGGATCTTCTCCTGGGCCCTGCTCGAACCCTCCCCCGGGGAGTACGACTTCGGCTGGCTGGACCGGATCATCGGCCTGCTCCACGACAACGGCATCTGCGTCGACCTGGGCACCCCCACGGTCGTCCCGCCCGTCTGGTTCTACCGCGCCCACCCCGACGCCCTGCCCGTGACGGCCGAGGGCGTACGCCTGGAGTTCGGCTCGCGCGGCGCCATCTGCCACAGCAACGCCGACTACCGGGCCGCCGCCGCGCACATCACCACCCGGCTCGCCGAGCGCTACGGCGACTACCCCGCCCTCGCGATGTGGCACGTGCACAACGAGTACGGCGTCCCCGTCTCGGCCTGCTACTGCGACTCCTGCGCCGCCCACTTCCGCCGCTGGCTCGCGACGACGTACGGCACCGTCGAGGCGGTGAACGAGGCCTGGGGCACCGCCTTCTGGGGCCAGCGCTACGCGAGCCTCGAGGACATCGACCCGCCGCGCGCCACCCCCACGGTCGGCAACCCGGGCCAGGCCCTGGACTACAAGCGGTTCGCCGACGCCACCATGCGGGAGAACTTCTGCGCGGAGCGGGACATCCTGCACCGCCTCGCACCGGACGTCCCGGTCACCACCAACTTCATGACGGCCCTCAGCCAGTGCGACTCCGTCGACTACTGGGCCTGGGGCCGCGAGGTCGACATCGTCACCAACGACCACTACCTCATCACCGACGGCCGCCGCACCCACGTCAACCTCGCGATGGCCGCCGACCTCACCCGCTCCGTCGCGGGCGGCGCCCCCTGGATCCTGCTCGAACACTCCACCTCGGGCATCAACTGGCAGCCCCGCAACCCCGCCAAGGCCCCCGGCCAGATGGCCCGCAACTCCCTCGGCCATGTCGCCCGCGGCTCCGAGGGCGCGATGTTCTTCCAGTGGCGCCAGTCCCGGCGCGGCGCCGAGAAGTTCCACTCGGCGATGGTCCCGCACGGCGGCACCGACACACGCGTGTGGCGCGAGGTGGTCGGACTCGGCGCCTCCCTCGACTCCCTGGCCACCCTCCGGGGCACCCGCACCGAGGCCGACGTGGCCGTCCTGTGGGACTGGCACTCCTGGTGGGCGCAGAACCTCGCCTGGCGCCCCAGCGAGGACCACGACGCCCGCGAGCGCGCCGACGCCTTCTACGAGGCGCTCTACGACCGCCACCTCACCGTCGACTTCGCCCACCCCGAGGCCGATCTGTCGGCGTACCCCCTCGTCGTGGTGCCCGCGCTCTACCTGATGACGGAGGCCGCCGGGAACAACCTCAGGGAGTACGTGGAGAACGGCGGCACCCTCGTGGTGTCGTACTTCTCCGGCATCGTCGACGAGCACGACTGCGTCCACGAGGGCGCCTACCCGGGCGTGCTGCGCGACGTCCTGGGCCTGACCGTCGAGGAGTTCTCCCCGCTGCTGGCCGATCAGAGCGTCCGGCTGACCGGCCCCGACGGCTCCGAACTCGGCGGCGACGTATGGACCGAGTTCGTCGTGCCGCGCGGCGCCGAGACCGTCTGGACGTACGCCGACGGCCTCACCGCAGGCCACCCGGCCGTCACCCGGCACCGCCTCGGCGAGGGCACCGCCTGGTACGTCTCCACCCGCCTCGGCCACGAGGGACTGGACGCCCTCCTCGGCTGGGCCGCCGAGGACGCGTGCCTCGCCCCGCGCGCCGACCTGCCCCACGACGTCGAGGTCGTGCGCCGCTCCGGGGAGACCGGCAGCTACCTCTTCGCGATCAACCACACCGCCACCGACACCAAGGTGCCGCTGGAGACCCCCGGCACCGAGCTGCTCACGGGCGAACGCGCCGCCGGCCGCCTCGCGGTCCCGGCGGGAGCCGTCCGGGTCGTCCGACTCGACGGCTGAGCCGACTCCCCCTCCGCCCGTGGAGCCGCGAGCCGCGGGCGGAGGGGGTCTCTCCCTCACCCGAGGGATCCCCACCCCTACGTCGAAGGGACGACGGACGACGATGTTCCATCCCAGACGCACCCTCAGAGCCCTGCTGCTGCCGCTGGTCGCGGGGCTCGCCCTCACCGCCCTGCCCGCGCAGACCGCCCAGGCGGCGAGCACGCTCACCAACGGCGGCTTCGAGTCCGACGGCACCGGCACCACCACCCCCACCGGCTGGTCCACCTACTCGGCGGCGGGCCAGAACTCCGCCTCCTTCACCGAGTCCGGCGGCCACGCCGGCAGCTACCGCCTCACCCACTGGGCGTCCACCGCCTACAAGGTGGAGACGTACCAGTACCTCTCCGGACTGACCAACGGCACCTACACCCTCACCGCCTGGGTCCGCTCCGGCGGCGGCCAGAACTCCGCCTACCTCGCGCTGAAGAACTGCGGCAGTTCCGAACAGCGCACCGATCTGCCGGTGTCCACCAGCAGCTGGGTGCGGATCGTCACGTCGATCAATGTGACGAACAGCCAGTGCACCATCAGCGTCAACAGCGACGCGAACGCGGGCAACTGGATCAATGTGGACGACCTGACCTTCACGTCGGGATCGACCGGCCTGTCCATCAAGGGTTCCGACATCTCCTCCCTCGCCAAGAGCGAGGCCCTCGGCGGTGTCTACAAGACCAGCTCCGGCACCACCGGCGACGCGGTCACCATCCTGAAGAACGCCGGCATGAACTACGCGCGCCTGAAGGTCTGGGTGAACCCCGCCGACGGCTACAACAACAAGACGCGCGTCCTGGCCATGGCCAAGCGGATCAAGGCCGCCGGCATGAAGCTGCTGGTCGACTTCCACTACTCGGACACCTGGGCCGACCCCGGCAAGCAGACCAAGCCCGCCGCCTGGTCCGGCCACTCCTACAGCCAGCTCAAGACGGACGTCTACAACCACACGTACGACGTGCTCAACGCGCTGAAGGCACAGGGCACCACGGCCGACATGGTCCAGGTCGGCAACGAGATCAACGGCGGGATGCTGTGGTCCGAGGGCTCCACCGACAACTGGTCGCAGCTCGCCGGACTGCTCAACTCCGGCTACAGCGCCGTCAAGGCGGTCAACTCCGGCACGACGGTCGCGCTGCACCTCGCCAACGCCGGTGACGACGCCACCGTCCGCTGGTGGTTCGACAACGCCAAGACGTACGGCATCAACTACGACGTGATCGGTCTGTCGTACTACGGCTACTGGCACGGCTCGCTCGCCGCCGCCCAGACCACCCTGGACGACGTGGCCTCGCGCTACGCCAAGCCGGTGTTCATCGCCGAGACGGCCTACCCCTTCCGCCTCGACAGCGACGACTCGCTCACCAACCAGATCGACACCACCGGCGAACTGGTCTCCGGCTACCCGGCCACCGCGGCCGGTCAGCTCGCCTGGATGAACGCCGTCGCGAACATCGTGGAAGCGGTGCCGAACGGCCGCGGACTCGGCGTCTTCTACTGGGAGGCGACCTGGACCGCCGTCACCGGCAACGGCTGGGACCCGGCCGACGCCACCTCGGGCAACGGCTGGGAGAACCAGGCCCTGTTCGGCTACGACGACAAGGCCCTGTCCTCCATGGCGTGGTTCAGCCACCGCTGACCCCGTGACCCGGTGAACCAGGGGCCCGGCCGTACCCTGCGGCCGGGCCCTCGCGCGTGGCCGTCGCCCCCGCCGACCGA
The DNA here is from genome assembly GCF_040630405.1 of Streptomyces sp. NPDC005811. NCBI lineage: Bacteria > Bacillati > Actinomycetota > Actinomycetes > Kitasatosporales > Streptomycetaceae > Streptomyces > Streptomyces sp. NPDC005811. The sequence continues at coordinate 66,341 of NZ_JBEXXK010000002.1, read as the reverse complement.
ACACCCCTGCCGGGCAAGGCTGTTCGATCCCGGCCAAGGCTTGCGGACTCCGGGACACGGCACCCCCGACTGCGGAAGAGTAGGACGGCAGCACACGAGGAGGCCCGGACCTAGGGGGACGACGATGCTGAGGACTCCCGTCGGCGAGAAACGACTGGTCATCCTGGAATGGCTCAAGGAGCCGCACCGGTACTTCCCGCCCCAGCGGCACGCCGACCTCGTCGAGGACGGCGTCACCGCGGACGCGATCGCGGCGAGACTCGGCGTGCGCCGCGAGGTCGCCGAGACACACCTCGCCCTGCTCACCGACATCGGCCTGCTGCGCGCCACCCGCATCAAACGGCGCCTGTACTACCGGCGCGACGAGATACGCATCGCCGAGGTGGCGCGCATGTTCGAGAAGGGATGGTGAAGGGCCCCGGGAACGGACGCCCGAGCACCTGCGAGGATGGCCGCCTCCTCCAGGAAGGCGGACCCTCATGGATCGCCGGACGGCCCTCGTTCCGATCAGATACCTCACTCTCCCCGGGCACGGCCCCGAAGACGTCGTGACCGATGCCGGCGGACGGGTGCTGACCGGGGTGGCCGACGGACGGATCCTGCGGATCGACGGCCTGGACGACCCGTCCGCGACCCGCGTCACCTGCGTCGCCGAGACCGGCGGCCGCCCGCTCGGCCTCGAACTTCTCCCCGACGGCGACCTGTTGGTCTGCGACGCCGAGGGCGCCCTGCTGCGCGTCGACCCCGAGCGCGGCTCGGACAACGTACGCGTGCTCACCCGGACGGCGGCGGGGGAGCGGCTGCGCTTCTGCAGCAACGTCGTCGCCCTGCCCGACGGCACCGTCTACTTCACCGTCTCCAACCGCGTCCACCCACTGCACGACTGGATGGGCGACCTCGTCGAACACACCGGCACCGGACGGCTGCTGCGCCTCGCGCCGGGCGCGGAGGACGCCGAGGTCGTCCTGGACGGCCTCCAGTTCGCCAACGGGATCGCCCGCGGCGGCGACGACACGTTCCTGGTCGTCGCCGAGACCGGCGCCCGCCGCCTCACCCGGTTCCACCTCACCGGCCCCCGCGCCGGACAGGCCGAACCCTTCGTCGAGAACCTGCCCGGCTTCCCCGACAACCTGTGGCGCGGCACCCCCGACGGACCGATCTGGGTCGCCCTGGCCGGCCCGCGCGTCCCCCCGCTCGACCTCCTGCACCGCGCCCGCCCCGCCGTACGCCGCCGCGCCGCCCGCGCGGCCCTGCGCGTGCCGTACCGCCCCTCGGGGACGGTCGGCGTCCTCGCGCTCGACGACGACGGCCGGACCCTCGCCCACCTCACCCGCCGCCACTCGGGCTACCGCATGGTCACCAGCGTCTGCGAGACGGGCGGCCGACTGGTCCTCGGCAGCCTCCGGGAGCCCGGTATCGCCGTCTGCGAGGCACCGCTGACCGGGTAGGACGGCGCCCTGGGCGGCCCGGGGCGGCGATACGCTGGTGCGACATGTCAGCCCCCGAGGCCGAGAGCCTCCGCACCAGGCCCCCGCGCGGGACCACCGGGACCGGCCAGTTCCCGGTGGTCGCGGTCGTCGCCGTCGGCGGCGGCATCGGCGCCGCCGCCCGCTACGCGGCCGCGCTGGCGTGGCCCACGGCCACCGGCGGCTTCCCCTGGACCACCTTCTGGGTGAACGTCGTCGGCTGCGCGGTGATCGGGGTCTTCCTGGTGCTGATCACCGAGGTGCTCACCGTGCACCGGCTGGTGCGCCCCTTCTTCGGCACCGGGGTCCTCGGCGGCTTCACCACCTTCTCGACGTACACCGTCGAGATCCAGCGGCTGGTCGACGCGGGCCGCCCCGGCACCGCGTTCGCCTACCTGGCCGCCACCCTGTGCGCGGCCCTGGCCGCCGTGTGGCTCGCCGCCACCGCGACCCGCCGCGCCCTGCCCAGCCGCCTCAGGAGGCAGTGATGACGAGGCTGACCGGCAACGCCCTGCGTCTGACGGTGTTCGTCGGCGAGAACGACACCTGGCACCACAAACCCCTCTACAGCGAGATCGTCCACCGCGCCCACGCGGCCGGACTCGCCGGCGCCAGCGTCTTCCACGGGGTCGAGGGCTTCGGGGCCTCCTCCCGGATCCACACCGCGCGGCTGCTCTCGCTCAGCGAGGACCTGCCGGTCGCGATCGTCATCGTGGACAGCGAGGAGCGGGTGCAGGCCTTCCTGCCGCACCTCGACGAGCTGGTCGTCGACGGCCTGGCGGTGCTCGACGAGTGCCATGTGATCAGGTACGCGGGCCGCACCAAGAACCAGGACGAAACGGACGCGAAGGGTAAGAACTCGTTGTGAACTGGCTGGTGGTCGTCGCGGGCGGCATGATCGGCGCCCCCGCGCGCTATCTCACCGACCGCGCGGTGCAGTCCCGGCACGACTCGGTGTTCCCCTGGGGCACCTTCGTCGTCAACGTGACCGGCTGTCTGATCCTCGGCACCCTGACCGGAGCCGCCTCCCTCAGCCCCGACCTGCGGTTGTTCCTGGGCACGGGCTTCTGCGGGGCGCTCACCACGTATTCGACGTTCTCGTACGAGACGCTCCGGCTGACGGAGACCGGGGCGGGCCTCTACGCTGCCGCCAACGTCCTCGGGAGCCTGGTGGCGGGCCTCGGGGCCGCGTTCGCCGGGGTCGCGATAGGCCAGGCGGTCTGGCCGTAGGCGGTCCGATCTCGCGTCCGCGCCTGGTAGGACTGTGTACACCACTCGACCGTCTACAGCACTGTCGACCTGAATCGTCTCCTCAGAACTGGATTCCATGAGCGCCATCTCCGTCGGCCAAGCCGTCGTCCTCGGAGCCGTCGAGGGAGTGACCGAGTTCCTCCCCGTCTCCTCCACCGGCCATCTGAAGATCACCGAGGGCCTGATGAGCATCCCGGTCGACGACGACGCGGTCGTCGGCTTTTCCGCGGTGATCCAGGTCGGGGCGATCGCCGCCGTGCTGGTGTACTTCCGCAAGGACATCGTGCGGATCGTGTCGGCCTGGTTCCGGGGTCTGCGCCACCGTGAGGAGCGCGTCCACCACGACTACAAGTTCGCCTGGTGGGTGATCTACGCGACGATCCCGATCGTGGTGGTCGGCCTCGCCGCCAAGCCGCTGATCGAGGGCCCGCTGGCCTCCCTGTGGGTCGTCGCCGGGTCGCTGATCGCCGGCAGCGGCGTGATGTGGGCGGCCGACCAGATGGGCCGGCACAAGCGGGGCGAGGACGACACCTCGTTCAAGGACGCGATGCTCGTCGGCAGCTCGCAGATCCTCGCGCTGCTCTTCCCCGGCTTCTCCCGCTCCGGCGCCACCATGTCCACCGCGCTCATCCTGGACCTGGACCGCGTCGCCGCCACCCGGCTCTCCTTCTTCCTCGGCATCCCCGCCCTGACCGGCGCCGGTCTGTACGAGCTGAAGGACGCGCTCGGCACCGGCGTCGGCGCCGCCCCGCTGGCCGTCGGCACCGCCGTCTCCTTCGTGGTGGCGTACGCCTCCATCGCCTGGCTGCTGAAGTTCGTCGCCAAGCACTCCTTCAACGCCTTCGTGATCTACCGGCTCGTCATCGGCGTCCTGCTGTTCGGGCTGCTGGGCACCGGTGTCCTGAACGGTTGATCTCCGAGCGGTCGATCACCTGCTCGATCACCGGCGCGACCGTCAGCGGGCGGGAAGACCTGATACAGGCTTCCCGCCCGCTGAATTTTTCCTTTCGGTGGCCTTGACACCGGCCGTACGTAAACCGGACTATCTCTCCCGTGAACCTGTCAGACAGCCAGACAGGTGGTTCGGCACCGCGGCGCGTCAGCGCCATGGAAGCGGTCCTCGGCCACCTCCGTGGCGCCATCGAGCGCGGCGAGTACGCCATCGGCGAGAAGCTCCCCTCCGAGGCGGAGCTCTGCCGCACCCTCGAGGTGTCCCGGCCCGTGCTGCGCGAGGCGCTGCGCGCCCTGCAGACCATGGGCCTGACGGTCGCCAAGACCGGCAAGGGCACCTTCGTGATCGCGAACACCGTCGAGGACCCCACCTTCGGCGACTACGCGGCCAGCGATCTGCTGGAGGTGCGCCGGCACGTCGAGATCCCGGTCGCCGGGTACGCGGCCGCGCGCCGCACCCCGGAGAACCTGGACCACCTGGCCCATCTGCTCGACCGCATGGAACGGGAGACGGACACCACCGCGTGGGTCGCGATGGACACCCTCTTCCACCTGGCCGTCGCCGAAGCCGCCCAGAACCCGGTCTTCCGCCGGGTCATCGAGGAGATCCGGGACGCACTGGCGCGTCAGTCGGCCTTCCTCAACGAGCTGGGCGGCCGGCGCGAACAGTCCAACCGCGAGCACCGGGCCATCGTCGAGGCACTGATCGACGGTTCCGAGCACGACGCGGTGGAGGCGATGAGCCATCACCTCGACCGCGTCGAGACGACCCTCACCGACATCGTGCGCTCCCCTGGCACGACCACTCCCCTGGAAGGCGGACCCGAGGCGTGAGCGAACAGCACCTCAAAGACGAGACGCGCCCCTCGTCCGGTCACATCGACGCCGGAGACCACGGCTACAGCAAGTCGCTGAAGCACCGGCACGTCAACATGATCGCGATCGGCGGTGCCATCGGCACCGGCCTCTTCCTCGGCGCGGGCGGCCGGCTCGCCGACGCCGGGCCCTCCCTCTTCGTCGCGTACGCCGTCTGCGGCGTCTTCGCGTTCCTCGTCGTGCGCGCGCTCGGCGAACTCGTCCTGTACCGCCCGTCCTCCGGCGCCTTCGTGTCGTACGCCCGGGAGTTCCTGGGCGAGAAGGGCGCGTACACGGCCGGCTGGATGTACTTCCTGAACTGGGCCACCACCGGGATAGCCGACATCACCGCGGTCGCCACCTACACCCACTACTGGGGCATGTTCTCCGACATCCCCCAGTGGGTGATCGCCCTGATCGCCCTGGCCGTGGTCCTCGCCGTGAACCTGATCTCGGTGAAGATCTTCGGCGAACTGGAGTTCTGGTTCGCCATCGTCAAGGTCAGCGCCCTGGTGGTCTTCATGGTCATCGGCATCTTCCTGCTGGTCACCCAGCACCCGGTGGACGGCACCACCCCCGGCCCCTCCCTGATCACCGACAACGGCGGCGTCTTCCCCAACGGCCTGCTGCCCATGCTGCTGATCATCCAGGGCGTCGTCTTCGCCTACGCCTCCGTCGAACTGGTCGGCGTCGCCGCCGGTGAGACCGAGAACCCCGAGAAGATCATGCCGAAGGCGATCAACTCGATCATGTGGCGCGTGGGCCTGTTCTACGTCGGCTCGGTCGTCCTGCTGTCGATGCTGCTCCCGTGGAACAAGTACACGTCCGGCGAGAGCCCCTTCGTCACCGTGCTGTCCAACATCGGCGTCCCCGCGGCCGGCGGTGTGATGAACCTGGTCGTCCTCACCGCGGCCATGTCCTCCCTGAACTCCGGCCTCTACTCCACCGGCCGCATCCTGCGCTCCATGGCCGTCAACGGCTCCGCCCCGCAGTTCACCGCGAAGATGAGCCGCACCCAGGTGCCGTACGGCGGCATCCTGCTCACCAGCGGTATCTGTGTCCTGGGCGTCGGCCTCAACTTCGTGGTCCCGGCGGACGCCTTCGAGATCGTCCTGAACTTCGCGGCGATCGGCATCCTCTCCACCTGGGGCATGATCATGATCTGTCACCTCCTCTTCTGGCAGAAGACCCAGAAGGGCGAGCTGACCCGCCCGGACTACCAGCTCCCGGGCTCCCCCTGGACCGAACTCGTCACCCTGTTCTTCCTCGCCTCGGTCCTGGTCCTCATGTACGCCGACGGCGGCGCCGGACGCACCACCGTGCTGTGCCTGCCGCTGATCGTCGGAGCGCTCGTCGCCGGCTGGTACGCCATCCGCCGCAACCGTGCGCGCACCTCGCCCAAGGCCGACGCGTGAACCCGGCGCCGGCCCACGACAACCCCCAAGTGATCCAGGCAGTGATGAACAGCAGTTCCCTCGCGGAAGCCCCCGTGATCCGTGAACCCCTCCACGCACCCGTCGCCCACCTCGTCCGAGGCGGAGTGACCGAGGGCGTCCACTACGGCTCGGTCGTCGTCCTCGGTGCGAACGGTGACGTCGACTTCCAGCTGGGCGACATCGAGGCCGCCTTCTACCCGCGCTCCTCGCTCAAGCCCGTCCAGGCGGTCGCGATGCTGCGGGCCGGGCTGCCGCTCGACGGCGGTCTGCTCTCGCTCGCCGCCGCCAGCCACTCCGGCGAGGAACGCCACGTCGCCGGGACCCGGCGGATCCTCGAGCTGGGCGGCGTCACGGAGGACGACCTGCGCAACGTCAAGGACATGCCGTACGACCCGGCGGTCCGCGACACCTGGGTACGCGAGGGCCGCGAGCCCTCCCGTCTCGCGCAGAACTGCTCCGGCAAGCACGCGGCCATGCTGTACACCTGCAAGCTCAACGGCTGGTCCCTCGACGACTACCTCGCCCCGGAGCACCCGCTCCAGCAGGCGATCGCGGAGATCGTCGAGGACCTCACCGGACAGCGGATCGCCCGGGTCACCGTCGACGGGTGCGGCGCCCCGCTCTTCTCCGTCTCCCTGCACGGCCTCGCCCGGGCCGCCGCCCGGATCACCACGGCGGCGCCCGGCACCCCCGAGGCCCGGGTCGCGGATGCCATGCGCGACCACGCCGAGATGGCCTCCGGCGCCGGCCGGGACGTGGCCGCCCTCATGCGGGCCGTCCCCGGTCTGCTCGCCAAGGACGGCTTCGAGGGCGTGGAGGTGGCGGCCCTCCCGGACGGCCGGGCCGTCGCCGTCAAGATCTCCGACGGCGCGAACCGGGCCCGGATCCCGGTCGCCGCGGCCGCCCTCGCCCGCGCGGGCGTCGACCCCGCCCTCCTCACGGAGTTCGCGGGCGAGGCGCTGCTCGGCGGCGGCGAACCGGTCGGCTCGGTCCGCCCGGTCCGGGCCCTGGACCCGGTGACCGTCCGCGCCTGCGCCTGACGACTCCGGTGGCCACCGAGTGTGCGCGGTGGCCACCGGCGGAACGGCGGGACCCGGTCGTACGACGGCTCGACACGGTCGTACGACCGCCGCCCCCCCCGGCGGCACCGCGACCGCACGGTCGCACCGCCGCCGGGTCCAGACGGCGCCGGCCTCCGCGCCGCTCGCCGCCCGGCCTCGTGAGACCGGGTCCCGAACCGCCGGTCGCATCCCCGCCGCCGGCCCCCGAACCCGCCGGTCCGGTCACCACCGGGCCGGTGTTCCGGCCGGCTCGGACGGACGTACCCCGTTCCGTCCGAGCCGGCCCCCCGTGCCACCCGCCGTCGTCGGCTCCCCCTCACCCTCACCACCCTCAGAAAGAGGACCCGCACCTCATGACCGCCGCAGCCACCCGCAGCGAACACGACCTGCTCGGCGACCGGGACGTCCCCGCCGACGCGTACTGGGGCGTCCACACCCTGCGCGCCACCGAGAACTTCCCCATCACCGGTGCCACCATCTCCGCCTACCCGCACCTCGTGGACGCGCTCGCCGCGGTCAAGGAGGCCGCCGCCCTCGCCAACGAGGAACTCGGCCTGCTGGCGCCCGAGAAGGCCGCCGCGATCGTCGCCGCCTGCCGCGAGATCCGCGAGGGCAGGCTGCACGACCAGTTCGTCGTCGACGTCATCCAGGGCGGCGCCGGCACCTCCACCAACATGAACGCCAACGAGGTCGTGGCGAACCGGGCCCTGGAACTGATGGGCCACGAGAAGGGGCAGTACCAGTACCTGCACCCCAACGAGGACGTCAACCTCGGCCAGTCCACCAATGACGTCTACCCGACCGCCGTCAAGATCGCGACGGTCTTCGCGGTCCGTGGACTGCTCAAGGCGATGGCTGTACTCCAGGACGCCTTCGGCCGCAAGGCCGTCGAGTTCCGCAACGTGCTCAAGATGGGCCGTACACAGTTGCAGGACGCGGTCCCCATGACGCTCGGTCAAGAGTTCTCCGCGTACGCCGTCATGATCGACGAGGACCGCAACCGTCTTGACGAGGCCGTCCAGCTGATCCATGAGATCAACCTCGGCGCCACGGCCATCGGCACCGGACTCAACGCTCCCGCCGGATACGCCGAGTCCGCCCGCCGCCACCTCGCCGAGATCACCGGCCTGCCCCTGGTCACCGCCGCCAACCTGGTCGAGGCCACCCAGGACTGCGGCGCGTTCGTCCAGATGTCCGGCGTGCTGAAGCGGATCGCGGTCAAGCTGAGCAAGAGCTGCAACGACCTGCGCCTGCTGTCCTCCGGCCCGCGCGCCGGCCTCGGCGAGATCAACCTCCCGCCCGTGCAGGCCGGATCGTCCATCATGCCCGGCAAGGTCAACCCGGTGATCCCCGAGGTCGTCAACCAGGTCGCCTTCGAGGTGATCGGCAACGACGTCACCATCACGATGGCCGCCGAGGCCGGACAGCTCCAGCTCAACGCCTTCGAGCCGATCATCCTGCACTCCCTGTCGGAGAGCATCACGCATCTGCGGGCCGCCTGCCTCACCCTGGCCGAGCGCTGTGTGGACGGCATCACCGCCAACACCGAGGTCCTGCGCGCGACCGTCGAGAACTCCATCGGCCTGGTCACCGCCCTCAACCCGCACATCGGGTACACCGCGGCCACCGACATCGCCAAGGAGGCGCTCGTCACCGGCCGGGGCGTCGCCGAACTCGTCCTGGAGAAGGGCCTGCTGCCCGCCGAGCGGCTCGCCGACCTGCTGCGCCCCGAGGTCCTGGCCGGCAGCGGAGCACCCCAGCTGTGACCCCTTCCTGACCTGCGGTGACGCACCAGGACCGGCCCGGAGGCACAATGGTGATCATGACAACGACGTCGTCCCTCGCCTTCCAGCCGGTCCTGGAGCGCATCGCCGAGGAGATGGAGCACACCCCGGGCCGCGGCCGGCCCGCCGACTACATCCCGGCGCTCGCCGCCCGCGATCCGCGCAGCTTCGGCATGGCCGTCGCCGAGCTCGACGGCACGGTGTACGGCGTGGGGGACTGGCGCGAGCCGTTCTCCACGCAGTCCATCACCAAGGTCTTCACCCTCGCCCTCGACCTGGCCCGCGAGGGCGACGCGCTCTGGGAGCACGTGGGCCGCGAGCCCTCGGGCAACCCCTTCAACTCGCTGGTGCAGCTGGAGTACGAGCACGGCATCCCGCGCAACCCGTTCATCAACGCGGGCGCCCTCGTCGTCACCGACCGCCTCCAGACCCGTACGGGAGACGCGTCCGGCGAGCTCCGCGCCTTCCTGCGCGCCGAGAGCGGCAACCCCGCGCTCGGCTTCGACGCGGAGGTCGCCGCGTCCGAGTCCGCGCACGGCGACCGCAACGCCGCCCTCGCCCATTTCATGGCGTCCTACGGCAACATCGACAACCCGGTGCCGGCCCTCCTCGACCAGTACTTCCGCCAGTGCTCGCTCACCGCGTCCTGCGCCGACCTGGCCCTCGCCACCACCTTCCTCGCCCGGCACGGCATCCGCGCCGACGGCACCCGGCTGCTGACGCGCAGCCAGGCCAAGCAGGTCAACGCGGTCATGCTGACGTGCGGCACCTACGACGCGGCGGGCGAGTTCGCCTACCGCGTCGGGCTGCCCGGCAAGAGCGGGGTCGGCGGCGGCATCATCGCCGTCGTCCCCGGCCGCTGCACCCTGTGCGTCTGGAGCCCCGGCCTGGACGAGCGCGGCAACTCGGTGGCGGGCGTCGCGGCCCTGGACCGCTTCACGACCCTCACCGGCCTGTCGGTGTTCTGAGCCGACGCCCGACGCCCGACGCCCGACGCCCGACGCCCGGCGGGCCCGGGGAAACGCAGCGGTCACGCGCAGGTCCCCGGGCGGAGGGCGGCACGTCAGGTTCCGGCCACCCCGCGTTGACACCCTGACCGAGTGTTGGCCATGGGTTTCCCCGTCGATCTCCGTCGCTGCCAGGTCATCGGCCTGGCCGGTACGGCCTGTCTCGCGCTGGGCGGCGAGAGCGCCGGCGCGCTGCCCGCGCGGGAACTGCTGGCCCCGTCCTCCGTGCACGCCGTCCTCGGTCTGGTCGGCGTGTACTTCGGGCTGGTGCTGCTGACCGCGGCCTGGGTTCTCCTGGGCGGGCTCGTCCGCAGCGCCGACCCGCCGACGCCGCGCGCCCTGGTGCTCGTCCTAGCGGTCTGGGCGGCGCCTCTGGTGGTGGGTCCGCCGCTGTTCAGCCGCGACGTCTACAGCTATCTCGCCCAGGGCGCGATGGTGGACGCCCACATCGACGTGTACGCCCATGGCCCGGCCCAGCTCGGCGGCCCCCTCGCGGCCGAGGTCGCGCCGCTGTGGCAGCACACCGGGGCCCCGTACGGACCGGTCTTCATGGCCGTCGCCGCCGCGCTGTACGGCCTGACCCACGGCGAACTGCCCGCCGGGCTGCTCGGCATGCGGCTGGTCGCGCTGTGCGGGGTGGCGCTGATGGCGGTCGCGCTGCCCCGGATCGCCCGGCACAGCGGCGCCGACCCGGCCGCCGCCCTGTGGCTGGGCGTCCTCAACCCGCTGGTGCTGCTGCATCTGGTGGCGGGCGCCCACAACGACGCGATCATGCTGGGCCTGCTCGGGATCGGACTGGTCGCCGCGCTCGCCCGGCGTCCGGTCCCGGCGGCCGTCCTCGTCACGCTCGCCGCCCTGGTCAAGGCCCCCGCGATCCTCGGGCTCGCCGCGGTCGTGCTGCTGGCCGTGCGCGTCGGCCGGCATCCCGCGCGGGCCACGGTGACCACCCTGGCCGCCTGCGCCGCCACCACGGTCGCCGCGACCGCCCTCGCGGGCACCGGATACGGCTGGATAGCCGCTCTCAACACCCCGGTCTCCTCGCAGAACTGGGCCCTCACCAGCCTCCTCGGCCGTGCCACCGGCGCCCTCCTGGAACACCTCGGCAGCGATCTCGCCCCGCTGGCCGTCCCCGCCTGGCACGCGTTCGGTCTGGCCGTCACCGCCGTCGTCCTGGCCGCCATATGGTGGCGGCTGCGCCCCCGCCCGGTGTACGCGCTCGGTCTGAGCCTCGCCACGGTGGCCGCTTTCGGTCCGGCGATCCGCCCCTGGTACGCGCTGTGGGGTCTGTTCCTGATAGCCGCGGCGGCCCCCAGCACCTCGGTGCGGCACCGCATGGCGGCCGTGGCCGGTGTCCTCGCCCTGGCCGTCCTGCCGGACGGCGGGCCCGCCGACGGCAGCCGGCTGCTCCTCGCGGTCTGCGGCGGCGCGCTCGCCGTGGTCGTCCTGTGGCAGGCCCACCTCGCGGCCCAGGCGCCGGCCGCGCCGGTGCGTACGGCATGAGAGCACCCGCCACCGACCGTGGCCGTCTGCTGCTGCTGGGCTGTCTCGCCGCCGCCGTCACCCTGTTCACCGCGACGGTCCCGCTGCTGCGCGACTGGTTCGACCTGCGCGTCTACTACGGCACCGTCAACACCTGGATGCATCACGGCGGTCACGTCTACGACTACCGGGTGCCGGGGACGCCGTACGGCTTCACCTATCCGCCGTTCGCGGCCGTCACCATGCTGCCGATGGCGCTGGTCGGGCTGCGGACCGCGATCGTGGCCGCCCTGCTGCTCAATCTGGCGGCGCTGGCCGTCGTCGTCCGGCTGCTGGCGGGGCCGGGCCGGTGGCGGCACGGCTGGTACGGCGTGGCCCTCGCGGCCTGTGTCCTCGCCCTGTACGAACCGCTGCGGGACACCTTCAGCTTCGGCCAGGTCAATCTGCTCCTGCTGGCCCTGGTCCTGACCGACGCCTGGCTGCTGGCGAGCGGCCGCGGCCGCTGGGCCGGGGTCGGTATCGGGCTCGCGGCGGCCGTGAAGCTCACCCCGGCCGTGTTCATCGGGCTGCTGCTGGTCGCCCGCCGCCGACGCGCGGCCGCCGTGGCGACGGCCGTCGCGCTCGCCGCCACGGCGTGCGCGGCCCTGGTCGCCCCCGGCGCGTCCCGGTTCTACTGGACGCAGGCGCTGTGGGACACCAGCCGCGTGGGTCGGCTCGGCTATGTCTCGAACCAGTCGCTCCAGGGTGTCCTGGCCCGGCTCGGCGTGGACAGCAAGGCCGTGTGGGCGGTGCTGGTCCTGGTGGTGCTGGGGGTGTGGGCGCGGCGGGCCCGGCAGGCGGTGGGCGCCGGGGACTGGCAGGCGGCCTTCGCCCTCACGGGCGCCACCGCCTGCCTGGTCAGCCCGGTCACCTGGGTGCACCACCTGGTGTGGCTGCTGCCGTCGTTCGCCGTCCTGCTGCGCACGGGGCACGCGCGCGTGGCGGGTGCCCTGTACGCGGTGCTGTGCACCAGTGTGGTGTGGCTCTGGTTCGACGACGCGTCCGGCGTCGACGGTTTCCTCGGCAGCAACACCTACACCTGGGTCACGCTGGGCCTGCTGCTGTTCCTGCCGGTCGGTCAGTCGCCCGCCGAGCGTCGCCCCACGAGCCAGAGTGCGAGCGCGACGACGGACCCGCCCAGTACGGCCGCCCCCGCGATCGCCGCCGCCTGCGACCAGCCCGGACGCCCGGCCGCGACGGCGACGGGCACGACTGCCGCCGAGCGCGCCACCGACCGTGCCGCGGGATCGGCCACGGGCCCGGCGGCGGGTCTGGGCCGGGCGCGCAGCGCGTCCAGCGACCCCACCGGTTCGACCCGCCCGCCGGCCGCGAACCCCCAGTCGAGCAGCTCGCGCGCCTCCTCGTAGACGGCGTGCCCGCCGCCCTGCTGCGGGTTCATCACCGTGACGAGGAGGGTGCGCCCGCCCCGCCGGGCGGCGGCGACCAGGGTGTTGCCGGCGTTGCTCGTGTAGCCGTTCTTCACGCCGATCAGCCCCGGGTACGGCTCGACGCCGTCGTGCCCGGTCAGCAGCCGGTTGGTGTTCGCGATGCCGTACGACCCGCCCGCCCGCCCCGGGAAGGTCGCCTCGGCCAGTCCGCAGTACCGCGAGAAGTCCGCCCGGCGCAGCCCGGCCCTGCCGAACACCGCCAGGTCGTACGCGGAGGACACCTGCCCGGGTGTGTCGTAGCCGTCGGGCGAGCGGACCTGGGTGTCCAGCGCGCCGAGCGCCCGCGCCTTCTCCTGCATCCGCGCGGTCGTGGCCCGCCAGCCGCCGTTGAGGGCGGCCAGCACGTGCACGGCGTCGTTGCCGGAGTTCAGGAACACCCCGCGCCACAGATCGGCGACCGAGTACGTCTGCCCCTCGGCGACCCCGACGAGACTGCTGCCGGGCCCGATGTCCGCGAGTTCCTCGTCGGACACCTCGTGCCGGACGCCCGCGGGCAGGACCGGCAGCACGGTGAGCGCGAACAGGGTCTTGAGGGTGCTGGCGGGCGGCAGTTTGCGGTGCGCGTGCGCCGCGGCGAGCACCTCGCCGCTTCCGGCGTCGGCCACCAGCCAGGACAGCGCCGAGAGGTCCGGGACCTCGGGGGCGCCGCGGCGGGGTCTGACCTGGGTGCCGGGGCGGAAGAGGAGCGACGGCTTCGGCGGGTGCGCCCGTTGCGGTGTCTGCGTCCGCACCGCCGTGGGGCCGGGGCCGGCACCGGCGGGGGCGGGGGCGGCGGCCGCGGGGGGCCCGAGGGCCAGGGCACCTGTCGCACAGAAGACACAGGCCGACAGTCCGACCCGAGAAGGGAATCCGATCTTCATATGATCAACGTAGGAATCGGGGAGGCGTTCCCCGTGCTGCCCGTGCCGTACGCCGGTCGGTTCGCACCCGGATGCCGCACGTTCAGCGGTCCGAGGGCAGTGTCGGCTGGATCCGCCGCAGGAACGTCGCGTTGTCGGGGGTCTCCCGCAGCCGCTCCAGGAGGGTCTCCAGGTTCGCCTGGCCGTCGCGGGTCTGGAGCGCCCGGCGCAGCCCGCGGGCCGTGGTCAACTCGGCGGGGGAGAGGAGGAGTTCCTCGCGACGGGTGCCGGAGCCGTTGATGTCGACGGCCGGGAAGACGCGGCGCGAGGCCGGTTCGCGGTCGAGGCGCAGCTCCATGTTTCCGGTGCTCTTCAGCTCCTCGAAGAAGAAGTCGTCGGCGCGGGAGCCCGTTTCGACCAGCGCGGTGGCGAGGATGGTGAGCGAGCCGCCCTCCTCGGCGGCCCGGGCGGCCCCGAAGAACCGCTTGGGGCCGATCAGCGCGGTCGCGTCGACGCCACCGGTGAGGGTGCGGCCCCCGGCGGCGGCCGCGTTGTTGTGCGCCCGGCACAGCCGGGTCAGCGAGTCGAGGAGGATCACCACGTCCTCGCCGGCCTCGACGAGCCGCTTGGCCCGCTCGACGACGAGTTCGGCGAGGGCGATGTGCTGCCGGGGCGCCCGGTCGAAGGTGGAGGCGTACACCTCGCCGCGCACCGAGCGCCGCATGTCGGTGACTTCCTCGGGGCGTTCGTCGAGCAGCAGCACCATCAGCCGGGCCTCGGGGTGATTGCCCGCGACGGCGGCGGCGAGCTGCTGGAGGAGCACGGTCTTGCCGGTCTTGGGCGGCGCGACGATCAGCCCGCGCTGGCCCTTGCCGACGGGCGCGATCAGGTCGGTGACCCGCCCGGCCAGTCCGGCGGCCGGGTGTTCGAGACGGAGTCGCCGGTGGGGGTGGAGGGGGGTGAGGTCGCGGAAGTGCGGGCGGCCGTTCAGGGCCTCGGGCGTACGGCCGTTGACGCGCGCCACCTCGGTCAGGGCGCGCTGGGTGCCGCGCACCCCTTCGACGAGGTCGCCCTTGCGCAGTCCGTGACGGCGGATCAGGGCGGCCGGGACCTGGAGGTCGGCGGGTGTGGGCAGGCAGTCGGCGGCCCGCAGGTGCCCCTTCCCGTTCGCGTCGATGTCGAGGACACCGGCGGCGACCCGGGCCGGGGGCTGCTGCACAGGGGGGTGTTCGAGTGTGGTGGTCATGGTGGTCTGTCCTTTCACGGACGGAAGGCATGAGGCATGCGAAAGAAGGGGGTGGGGCCGCGAAGGAGGGCGCGTCGCGCACCTCGGGCGGCGAGGAGCAGCACCTCGGGTACGGCGGAAGGGATCCGCTGACGAGGTGGTGCGGGGAAAAGCCACTGCGCCGGCCGACGGAGAACGGCGGCGGATCAGCGAGCTGAAGGGGAATCAGTACCGTGCCCGGATCGGGACTTACACAGGTACTGAACGCACTGTACCACAGGAAATTCCCGGACGGGCTAGCGAAGGCGTCCGAGGACGTCGGGGGAGAGGCGTTCGGCGAGCTGTTCGAGCAGGTCGACCGTGCCGGCGATCCGGTCGGGGTCGTCCGTGCCGAGGGCCTCCGCGAGGGCCGAGTCGACGGGTGTCGCGGCCACCTCGGCGCGGCGGCCCGAGACCTCCGGGGCGCGGCGGAGCAGAGTGCGGCGCCGGTCGGCCGGGTCGGGGGCGGCGATCACCGAGCCGACCTCCTTGAGCCGGGCCACGCATCCGGACACCGCGCTCTGCGGGAGGCCCGTGCGGGCGGCGATCTCGCCGACGGTGGTGTCGGGGTGCGCGTACACGTCGAGCAGCACGATCAGCATCGAGCGGGTGCTGGTGGACCGGGGGCCGATCCCCTCCGTGGGGATGGCCTCCTCGCCGATCTTCATCAGGGTGCGGCCCAGCAGGAAGAGCTCGACTCCGTTCATGCGGACAGATTACATCCGATCAGATGCATCAATGTTGATGCATCTGTATTGATGCATCAGAAATGATGGATTACCTTGAAGGGGTCGTCACGGAAGCCAGGCATCGACCGAGGAGTCCCCATGCAGTCCACCCTGACCGTCCCCGGCGCCACGCTGCACTACGAAGTCCGCGGCCACGGGCCCCTGTTGCTCGTCTCGCAGAGCGGCGAGGGCGACGCCAACCGCAGCGACGCGATGGTCGACCACCTGGTCGACGCCTACACCGTGGTGACGTACGACCGCCGCGGCCTCTCCCGCAGCGTGCTGGACCGGCCCGGCTCGGGCGCGAGCCTCGACGAGCACGTCGACGACGTCCAGCGGCTGCTCGCCGCGCTCACCGAACGGCCCGCCCTCATGCTCGGCTGCAGCATGGGCGCCGTCATCGGGCTACGGCTCGCCGCCCGGCATCCGGGGCGGCTGAGCACCCTCGTCGCGCACGAGCCCGCCATCCCCGGTCTGCTGCCCGAGCCGGAGCGGCTGCGCACGGAGGCCGAACTGGACGAGATGCGCGCCGTGTTCGAGCGGGACGGCTGGATCGCCGGGGTACGGCGGATCGGCGAGCTGCTGGGCATCGACCCCGCCCGGCAGGAGACCGAGCCCGGCGCCCGGCTCGCCCCGCTCGACGCCTCCCGTGAGGCGAACTTCGACTTCTTCGTCCGTCACGACGCCCTCACCATGCGCCACGCGGACCTGACCCCCGCCGAGCTCGGCGCGCTGAAGGCGGGCCCCGTCCGGATCGTCCCCGCCGCCGGGCGCACCACTCCCCGCACCGTCTTCGACTACCGCTGCGCCGAGGAGCTGGCCGCCGGACTCGGCACCGGCCTGACCCACTTCCCCGGTGGCCACAACGGCAATCTCACCCACCCGAAGGGCTTCGCGCAGACCCTCCGCACCACCCTGGGGGCGCCCGCCGCATACCAGCCATACGAACCCCCGATGCCCCCGCGCTGACACATTTCTTGTTCCGGCGAAATCCCCTCCCTACGCTGCCACCACCGCACTCGGGCGGCATGAACAAGGGACTTCTCCACCATGGGTCGACTGGCCGGGAAAATCGCCTTCATCAGTGGAACGGGAGCCGGAATCGGCCGGGCCGCGGCACAGGTATTCGCGGCCGAGGGTGCGCAGGTATTCGGCTGTGACATCGACGCGGAGAACGCGGCCGACACCGTCGAGCTCGTCGAGAAGGCCGGGGGCGTGATGCGTTCCCTGGCCCCCGTCGACCTGTCCACCCAGGACGGCGCGCGGGAGTGGATCGAGGCCGGGATCGCGGCCTTCGGCGGGATCGACATCCTCTACAACAACGCCTCCGCGCTACGGAACGGCCCGTTCGCGTCGATGCCGGCCGAGGACTGGTACTTCACCATCAGGAACGAGCTGGACATCCCCTACTTCTGCACCCAGGCGGCCTGGCCGCACCTCATCGCGCGCGGCGGCGGCGCGGTCCTGAACGTGGCCTCCGTGGCCGCCGTACGCGGTGCCCCGTTCCTGCCGATGGTGCCGCACGGCGCCGCCAAGGGCGGGGTGCTCGCGATGAGCAAGCACCTGTGCGCGGCCGGCGCCCCGCACCAGATCCGGGTCAACACCATCGCCCCCGGCATGACCCGGACCTCGGCCACGGCGCCCTTCCTCGACGACCCCGAGGGCCCGAAGGCGCACCTGGAGGCCCGGATCCCGGTCGGGCGGATCGCCCAGCCCGAGGACATCGCCCGGGTCGCCGCGTTCCTCTGCTCCGACGAGGCCGCCTTCGTCAACGGCGCCAACCTCATGGTCGACGGCGGCGACAGCGCCATGGCCGGCTGAGCCGGCATGGACACGCGACTCGACCACGTGGGCGTCAACGTCCGCGACCTCGCCGCCCAGACCGCCTGGTACAAGGCCGCGTTCGGGCTGAAGTCCGTCTTCGAGTTCCATCTCGACGGGCCCGGCCTCAGCGGTGTCGTCCTGGAGCACCCGCACGGCTGGCGGCTCGAACTGCTGGCCCGAGCCGGCTCCGCCCCGGGCCCGCGGGCCCCTGATCCGGTGACCGCCGCCCTCACGGAGGGCTACGGCCACTTCGCGGTCACCACCCCCGAACTCGACCCCGTCCACGACGCCCTGCGGGCGCTCGGGGCGGGCGAGGCACTCGCCCCCGGACCGTCCCCCGAGCCCGGCGTACGCATGGCCTGGGTCACCGACCCCGAGGGAAATCTCATCGAACTCATAGAGCGACGGAGTACGGAATGACAAGCGTGCTGAAAAGACTCGACAGGGGAACTCTCATAGCCTGCTGTCTGGCCGTTGCCGCCGCACAGTTGTGCATTACCGTCCCCTCTCCCATCAACGGGGAAATCCAGGCGGCATTCGGTGCCTCCGGTTCCCAGGTCGCCTGGGTCACCTCGGCGTTCATTCTCCCCACCGCCATTCTCGAGCTGAATTTCGGTGTGGTGGGCGACCTGTTCGGCCGCAAGCGGCTGCTGGTGCTCGGCGGACTCGTCCTCGCGCTCGGCGAACTCCTCAACGCCCTCTCGCAGAACGTCACCATGCTCTGGGTCGGCCAGGCCCTGGCCGGTGTCGGCGCCGCGGCGCTCTTCCCCAGCTCCCTCGCCGTGATCGCGGCCGCCACGCCCGACGAGAAGGACCGGGCCAAGGCCGTGTCCACCTGGGCGCTGAGCATCTCCCTCGCCTCGGCCATGGGCCCGCTGTCCTCCGGTCTGCTCGCCACGGTCGCCGACTTCCGCTGGGCGTTCGTGCCGCCGGTCGTCCTCGGCCTCGTGGTCGCCGTCTCCAGCCAGTTCCTCGTCACCGACTCCAAGGCACCCGAGGGCCGCGCCCTGGACTGGCCCGGACAGATCACCGTCGCCGTCGGTCTCACCGCCCTGCTCTGGGGTGTCATCGAGGGCGGCGAGCGGGGCTGGAGCAGCCCGGCCATCGTCGGCGCCCTCAGCCTCGCCGCGGTGGCCCTGGTCGCCTTCGTCGTCGCCGAGAAGCGTGCCGAGTCGCCCATGTTCAACCTCGACCTGCTGAAGATCCCCTCGTTCGCCGCGGCCGCCGTGGTCGCGCTGGCCGGCATGTTCGGCTTCATCGGCACCGCCTACTGCGTCTCCATCCGCCTCGGCGCCGTCATGCACCTCAGCCCCCTGCGGGCCGGCATGCCGTTCGTGATCCTCCAGCTGGTCCCGCTGCTCCTCGCCCCGGTCCTGAGCCGCATGCTCACCCGGGTCGAGCCCCGCTGGCTCCTCATGGGCGGTCTGCTGCCCATGGCCGCCGGCCAGTTCTGGATCGCCGCCCTGCCCATCACCACCACCTCCCTCGCCGCCTTCATCGGCCCGGTGCTGCTGCTCGGCGTCGGCTTCATCTGCGTCGTCTCCTCCCTCACCTCCGCCGCCGTGAACGCCGTACCGCTCCACATGACCGGTATGGCGAGCGGTGCGACCAGCCTGGTCCGCGAGTTCGGCCAGGGCCTCGGTCCCGCCGTCATCAGCACGGTCGCGATGAGCGCCGCGTCCTCCGCGCTGGCCGGCAAGCTCAGCGGTGCCGACGCCGGCATGGAGGCGGCGGCCGGTCCGCTCGCGGTCGTCAACGCCGGCAGCGACAGCGCCAGGGCCGCCGCCCAGACCGCCCTCGCCCACGGCATGTCCCTCGGCGTGGTGATCTGCGGCTGCGCCTCCCTGCTGGGCGCGCTGGTCACCCTGCTGCTGGTCCGCAGGAACACCGCCCGCGCGACGGTGACGGCCCCGGTGCAGACCGCGTCCGCCTGATCCACCGCGGCACCGCACAGCACGGCACAGCACGGGAGAGGCCGGGTGAAAACCCGGCCTCTCCGATGTTTACGGCAGATGTCCCTAGAGCGTAACGATATGTCACGTCAAGGGACTTGACCGCCATCAGACCATTATCTTCACGTCATGTCCACGCCGCCTGAGCCTCCACAGCAGCCCACACCGCCGTCCGACGCTCCGGCCCCGCCGAGCGCGTACCCCTATCCGAGCCCGCAGACCCCGGGTGCGCAGCCGCCGACCCCGCAGTCGCCGGGTCCCGGCGGCCCGCTGGGATTCCCGCCGGCCGCGCCCGCACCCCAGGGCGCCCCGCAGAGCGTCTACGCCCAGCCGACCCTGGTCGGCGTCCCCGCGCAGCCCGGCCCGCCGGGCCAGCCGCCCCAGCCCCAGCCGGGCAACCCCTACCTCCAGCCGGGCCCGTACCCCGTGGTGGGCCCGCCGCCCGGCGGCCGCGGCGGCGGCGCCGGGAGAGCCGTCCTGTGGGCCGCCCTCGGCGCGCTGGTGGCCTCCGCCGCCTGGGCGGCCGGTGTCTTCCTGATCGCCCGCGGCGACAAGGCGGACCTGGCCGGCTACACGGCCCCCTCGAACCTGTGCAACGCCATCGACTACTCGTCCTTCAAGGCGGAGTACCCGGACAACGACGGCTCCCCGACCCGCAACCGGCTCGAGGACGACGCCCTCGACGAGGGGCTGTGCAGCATCAGCCTGAAGAAGAGCGCGTCGACCTACGCCGACGCGTACCTCTACGCCCAGCTGGACCTGCACAAGAAGACCGACCCGGGGCCCGAGTTCACGGCCGCCTGGAAGAACTACGGCGACAGCCACACCGGCTACGACGTGGAGACCGTCACCGGCATCGGCGACGAGGCCTACCTCGTCAGCAACGACACCACCTCCGGCTCGTCGAGCGGCTCGCTCTACGCGACGCTCGCCGTCCGCGACGGCTGGGTGACGTACACCATGAGCTACAGCGCCTACTACTCCTCGTACGACTCCGACACCGATCCGCCGACCCTCGACGAGGTCTCGGACATGCTGAGGACGGACACGAGGACGACCCTGGCGGACCTCAAGGACTGAGGTCCGCCAGGGCCGCCGTGGTCCCGCGGAAGGGTGGCCGGTACCGCGTCAGCGGTCGGCCACCGGCGCGTCCAGCGCGTTCGTGATCGCCTTCACCCCGCCGTGCGCCGCGTACCCGCCGTCCACGGTGATCTCCGCGCCGTTGACGTACGACGCCTCGTCCGACAGCAGATAGACCACGAGCGGGGCGACCTCCTCCACCGCGCCCGCCCGGCCCTGGGGCGTCATCGACAGGTGCGCCGCCACGAACACCGGGTTCGCGGTGGCCATCAGCGGGGTCTCGATATAGCCGGGGTGCACCAGGTTCGTGCGGATGCCGCGCGGCGCCAGCTCCAGTGCCGCTACCTTCGACAGCCCCCGCAGCGCCCACTTGCTGGCCGTGTACGCCACCGCGTGATGGGCGGTGAGCGCGGCCACGGAACCCACGTTGACGATGGACGAACCGGCCGGCATCAGCGGCGCGAGTGCCTGGATGCCGAGCAGCGCGCCCGTGGTGTTCACCGCGAACGCCCGCTCCCAGTCGGCGAGTTCCACCTCTCCGAGGCGGGCCCGCACCGGGATGCCCGCGTTGTTCACCAGACCGTGGACCACATCGAGACCACCCGCGAGCGCGGCCCAGTCGTCCGGCGCGGACACGTCCAGATGCCGGTACGACACGTCCAGACCGTCCGCGCGCAGGGCGGCCACGAGCTTCTCACCGGTCTCGTCGAGGACATCGGTGGCGATCACCCGCGCGCCCTCCCGGGCGGCCGCCGCGACCTCCGCGGCCCCCTGCCCCTGCGCTGCTCCGGTGACGACGACGGTGCGTCCGGCCAGACGGGTACGGCTCACGGCTCCTCCAGGGTCGGTACGGGTTCCCACCCGTCCACGCTAGGAAGCCGCGGACAGCTCCGGAAACGCGTGTTCCCCATGGCTGTCATCCACAGCGGCGATCACCGGCTCGTCCAGCGAGGCCCCGACCCTGCGCACGGTCTCCCGCAGCCAGCGGTGCGCGGGGTCGGCGTGCCGGTTGTGATGCCAGTACATGGCCTCCACCAGCGGGACGTCCGGGAACGGCGGCTCCACCACGGCACAGCGCGCGAACCCGTCGTAGCGGCGGACCAGCCGTTCCGGCACCAGGGCCACCAGGTCCGTGCCGCTCACCAGGAACGGCAGCACACTGAAGCCCGGCGTGCTGACCTGGACCCTCGGGGTGATCCCGAGGGTCTCCAGCTGCCGGTCGGCCGGGGTGTGACTCTTGCCGATGGCGCACGCGGCGTGCGGCATCTCGGCGAGGTCGCGCAGGCTGAGCCGCCCGTCCACGAGCCGCGGATTGCCCGGGTCGACCAGACACACGAACCGGTCGTGCATCACCGCCTCGCTGACCCCCGGCAGCTGGTAGCCCAGCGGCACGATCATCAGATCGTGGCACCGCAGATGGGTCTCCGTCTCCAGCTGGCCGTCGACGATCGGATGGAAGTCGATCCGCACCCCCGGCGCCTCGGCCGCGAGGACCCGCAGCAGCGGCTCCACGAACACCGTCATCACATAGTCGGACATGACCACGGAGAACCGCTGGCGACTGCGCGCCGGGTCGAAGTGCCTGGTCAGCGAGAGCGCCTCCTCGGCCTTGTGCAGCGAGGCCTGGACGACCGGCAGCAGCCGCTCCGCGAGCGGCGTCAGCTCGTACTCACGGCCGACCCGGATCAGCAGCTCGTCGTTGAAGTGCCGGCGCAGCCGCGCCAACGAGCCGCTCATCGCGGACTGGCTGGTGGACAGCCTCACCCCCGCGTGCGTGACGTTCTTCTCCTCCAGGAGGGCTTCCAGCGCCACCAGAAGATTCAGGTCGATCGCTCCCAGACCCACAAATGTCCCCTTCCGGCCGCGCCGCGTCCTTGAAGCTCGGTTGAATCGGAGAGTAACCAGCGCGGGCGGTGGCGAGGAAGACTCCGGGACGCAACTCACAGGGATCCGATAGCAGCCATCGGATCCCTGGATACCCGCAGGTCAAGAACGTTACGGCCGAGGAGTGCGGCCCCGCTTGCGGGCCCGCGGCAGATAGGCGTCCGTACGGCCCGGCACCACCCGGTTGCGCAGGGTGCCCAGCCGCTCCACGGTCAGCTCCACCACGTCACCGGCGGTGAGCGGCGGCGGCACCCGTTCCCCGAGCCGGCCCCAGTGCTCCGCCAGCGCGCCCCAGCCGCAGGTCCCGGACCCGAGGACGTCCCCCGGCCGCACCCAGGCGTCCCGGGAGGCGTAGGCGACCATCTCCTCGAAGGTCCAGGACACGTTCGCCAGGGTGTCGCGGCCGATCAGCTCCCCGTTGAGGGTGACGGTCATCTCCAGGTCCAGGAAACCGTCCGGGTCGCGCCGGTCCTCCACCTCGTCGGCGGTCACCAGACACGGGCCCAGCGTGTTCGCGAAGTCCTTGCCCTTGGAGAACCCCAGCCCGAGGTTCTTCTCCGGCTTCTGCAGATCACGGGCCGACCAGTCGTTGAAGACCAGGTATCCGACGATGTGCTCGCGCGCCTGCTCCGGGGTGAGGTCCCGCCCGGACCGCCCGACGACCGCCCCGACCTCCAGCTCGAAGTCCAGCACCGAGCAGCCCGCCGGGATCCGTACGTCGTCGTGGGCGCCGTGCCCGGCGTGCGGACTGGTGAAGTAGAAGTTGGGCGCCCGGTACCACTCCTCGGGCACGTGCTCCAGCCCGTCCAGCGACTTCGACACGCCCTCGATGTGCGCCTCGAAGCCCACGAAGTCACGGAGGGAGGGAGGCTGGAGCGGCGGCAGCAGCCGTACGTGCTCCACCGTCAACTCACTCTCCCGGGAGAGCGCTTCGGCCCCGGCGGCGTGCAGGACGCCGTCCTCCAGCAGCCGCAGCACGGTGACGCCCTCGGGCAGCGGGTGCACGATCCCGTCCCTGACCACCCCGGCGCGTTCCACGCCCTCGTACGCGTATGTCGCGAAACGCATGCCTCACTGCTCCCAGTGGTTGGTGTTGGTGACGGTCCCCGCGCTGAGGTAGCCCGCGAACACGCCCTTGGGGTCGCGGGCGGCCCGGATCCCCTGGAGCCGCCGCCACTGCGCGTCGCCCATGAACCTGAGCCGGCGCACGGTGAAGTCGGAGTCGCCGAGGTACTGGCCGGCGGTCACCGGCTGCATCGCCGCCATCGCCGCGTCCAGCCAGCCGCGCAGCTCGCCGTCGCGCGCCGGGTCGTCGTGGACGACGTACGTCGCGCAGTAGATCTCGGACTGCAGCGAGAAGGCCATGTCGGGCAGCCGGCGCAGCGGTGCCATGGAGAACCAGATGGTGAAGGTGCCCGGGGTGGGGTGCTCGGTGAACGCCTTGCGGATCGCGGGCACCACCTCGGCCGGCTCACCGGTCAGCCAGGCGTTGTCGACGAGATAGCGGTGACCCTCCGGGTTGGCGGTCCGCTGGTTCTCCAGCTGCGCCGCGAGCGTGGTCGGTTCGGCCTCCACCCGGAACAGGGCGCGGTTCGCGCAGGGGTTGGCGTGCAGCGGGGCGAGGGCCTCGGCCGCCTGCTCGGGGGTGTCCGTCATCGACACGCCCGTGACCAGCAGGACGGGTGTGTCGGAGCCCGGCGGGGTCTGGGTGAGGGCGACGATCTCCACCAGGTCGGACACCGTGTGGTGCATGCCGTGCAGCCACGTCATGACCTCGTCGAACAGCTCCAGCGGGTAGGCGTGGACCGTGTGGGCGAGGTGCCGGGGGAGGGGGCGGGTGCGCAGATGGAAGCGGGTGACGACCCCGAAGAAGCCGGGACCCGCGCCGCGCGCCGCCCAGAACAGATCGCTGTTGCTCGTCTCGTCCGCGCGCACCAGCTCGCCCTCGGCGGTGACGACGTCGATCGCCACGATGTTCTCCGCCGCCCAGCCCCAGCCGCGCGCGTTCCAGCCCTGCCCGCCCTGGAGCAGGAAGCCGCCGATGCCGACGGAGGGGCAGTGCCCGCCGTTGAAGAACCGGCCGAACCCGGCGAGATACGGGTTGAGTTCGTCGCCGCCCTTGGTCCCGGGCGCGGCGGTCACGATCCCGGTGTCCGGGTCGTAGGCCAGCTCACGGAGGCCGCCGAGGTCGATCAGCAGCGCGTCGTCCCGCACCGACCAGGCGGCCCAGCTGTGCCCGCCGGAGCGGACGGCGACCTGCCAGCCGCGCTCCAGGGCGAGCCGTACCCCCTCGACGACGTCCTCTTCGGAGGCAGCCATCAGGACGGCGGCAGGGGTACGGTCCGACGGGCGGCGCGCGTTGAAGACCCGGCCCAGGACCGCCTCCTCGAAGCCGTCGTCACCGGGCAGGTGCAGAGTGCCGGAGAACCTGTTCATGCGCGTCCTCACTTGACCGCGATCGGGTTGACGGGGGCGCCGACCGCTCCGGTCACCGGAAGCGGCGCCGCGACCAGCAGGAATTCATACATACCGTCGGCCGCGCAGTCCTGCGCGAGGGCCTCCAGGTCCCACATCTCGCCCAGCGGCAGACCCATGTTGGGGATCGCGATCTGGTGCAGCGGGGACATCGCCGGCTCGGCGAACTCGTACGGCCGTACCTCCAGGCCCCAGGTGTCGGAGGCGATGGCGGCCAGCTCCGTGCGGTGCAGCCAGCCCAGCGAGGTGAAGGAGAGGCCGGGCGCGTCGCCGGCGGCGTACGTGCCCCACTCGCCCAGCCGCCGGACCCGGCCGAGCTGTCCGGTCCGCAGCAGGACGAGGTCGCCGCGCCGCACGCCCGAGGTCGCGCCCTGCGCCTCGATCGTGGCCCGCAGATGCTCCTCCCTGATGGGGAAGCCGTCCGGGAGTTCACCGTGCTCGTCGCCGACGGCCCGGCCCACGTCGAGCAGGACGCCCCGCCCGGTGAACGCGTCCCGCATGTGCTCGATGCCGGTGACCGAGTCGCCGTCGCCGTTGACGATGGTGCACGGACGCCCGTTCCACGCCAGCTTGTTGTCGTAGATGTGGCCGAGCCCGTCCCACTGCGTGGAGGCCTGCAACGGCATCACGACATGGTCGTCGGCGCCGCCGAACCCGTGCGGGAAGCCCTGGGTGCCCGCCGCCGCGTCCGATCCGGTGTCCTTCATGTAGTGCACCGGGTTGATCCGGCCCCGGAAGCCGCGCTGCGGACCCGATTCGTTGAACTCCAGCGACAGCGAGAAGGAACGCCCCCGCCGGACCAGCCCGGCCGCGTGGGCGCGGATCGCGTCGTCGATGAAGTTGAGCGTGCCCAGCACGTCGTCCTCGCCCCACCGGCCCCAGTTGCGGTAGGCGGCACGGGCCTTGGCGAGCTCCTCCTCGATGGGACCGAGGGTACGGCCGGCGGTCATCGGGTACGTCCTTTCAGCAGCAGGTCGAGAGCGTTGCCGCCCGCGACGGCGGCCCGGTCGGCCGGGGCCAGACCGGCGGCGTCCAGCCGGGCCAGCGGGTCGTCGACGCCCATGTCGAAGGGGTGATCCGTACCGAGGACGACCCGGTCCGCACCCACCTCCTCCACCAGATGGCGCAGGGCGCGCGGGGTGTAGACGAGCGCGTCGAACCACATGCGCCGCAGATAGGCGCTCGGCGGTTCGGCGCAGCCGCGCGCGTCCTCGCGCACCCGCCAGGCGTGGTCGGAGCGCCCGATGTACGTCGGCAGATAGCCGCCACCGTGCGCCGCCACCAGCTTCAGCCGGGGGAACCGGTCCAGGACACCCGTGAAGATCAGCCGCGACAGCGCCACCGTCGTCTCCACCGGCTGCCCGACCGTGTTGCCCAGATAGTGCGTGGCGAGCCGCTCGCCCAGCGAGCACCCCCACGGGTGCACGAACACGACGGCCCCGAGGTCCTCGGCCGCCGCCCACACCGGGTCGTGCGCCGGGTCGGCCAGCTCCCGTCCGGCCACGCTCGTGGAGACGCTGACGCCGTACAGACCGAGGTCCGTGACCGCGTGCTCCAGCGCCGCCACGGCGAGGTCCGGGTGCTGGAGCGGGACCGTGCCGAGCCCGTACAGCCGCTTCGGCGCCAGGGCGCAGTGGGCGGCGACGGCCTCGTCGACGGTGCGGGCGAGGCGCGCCGCGGTCGTCCGGTCCGTCCAGTGGTGATGCATCGGCATCGGCCCGACGACCTGGACGTCGACGCCCATCGCGTCCAGGTCGGCCAGGCGCGCGGAGACGTCCGTCAGCCTCGGTCGCAGACGTTCCAGCTGGGCCCGGTTGACGGCCAGGGAGGCGGGGGAGTGGGCGCGCTGCTCGGCGGCCAGCTCGGCGGCGAGGCCGGGCGCGCCCGCGACGAGGTCCGCGGCGGCGGGGACGGCGAGATGGCCGTGGAAGTCGACCACGGGCCCGCTCCCGGGCGCGCTCACGCGGCCGCCGTCAGATTGCGCAGCGTCTCCGACATGATCCGGGCCGGGTCGGCGCCGGGCGTGCCCGGGTGGATCTCCCAGTCGGCGAGCCGGAGCGAGTTCTCCAGCACCATCCGCACCCGCGGCAGCCGACGGGACATGAAGTGCTCCAGCGCCTTCTCCAGCGGCTCCTCGCCGGTCACCAGCTCGGCCAGCAGCACCGCGTCCTCCATGCACATCGCGGCGCCCTGCGCGATCAGCGGCGGACAGGCGTGCGCCGCGTCGCCGACGACCGCCGCCCGGCCCCGGTACCAGGGCTCGTCGACCAGCACCGCCTCGATCCAGCGGTAGTCGACCGCCGTGTCGTCGGGCAGGGCGGCGAGAAGGCCGCCCCAGGTTCCGCCGTAGCCGGCGCCGCGCTCGCGCAGCAGGGCCAGCGGGGCGCGCGGCCCGATCAGGGAGGGGTCCAGGTTCTCGTCGAGGAGGTAGGCGTAGCACTGGTCGGGGGAGATCGGGCTGTAGCCGGCCTTGAAGCGGGGGCCGCCGTAGTAGACCTCGGCGCAGTCCATCTCGGCGGGCCGGTCGGCGACCACCCGGAAGATGGACATGCCGACGGGCCGGGGCCGCTGGGTGAGGCCGATGAGGGCGCGGGTGGCCGAGTTGATGCCGTCGGCGCCGACGAGCAGGTCGTAGCGGCCCGCGGTGCCGTCGCTGAAGGTCACGTCGACATGGCCGGGGGACTGGGCGAGGCGCTCGACGCTCAGGCCCAGGCGGACGGTCACCCCGTGCGCGCGCACCGCGTCGCACAGCGCGTCCTGGAGGTCCGAGCGGAGCGCGCCCGCGGTCGAGGGCAGCTCGGGACCACCCGTGTGCGGGGTGGCGAGTTCGGTGATCAGGGAGCCGTCGGCCCGCCGCAGCCGCATGATGTCGAAGGGCACCGCCCGGGCCAGCACCCGGTCCAGCACGCCCACGGAGCGCAGGGCCTTGAGAGCGTTGCCCTGGAGGGTGATGCCATGGCCCACCCCGTACCACTGGGGCGAGATCTCGACGAGCTCCACCTCGACCCCGCGCTGGGCGAGAGCGAGACACAGCACGCTTCCGGTGATGCCGCCGCCGACGACGAGCACCTTCTGAACGGGCATGGGCGATCCTTGCGAAAGTAGAAAGACGACAGTGGGGGGTCAGCCGGTGAACCGCGGGCCCAGCTCGCGGTAGTGCTCGACGGCCGGCGGCGCGGCGAAGAACGGCCCGACCAGGGCCCGCCAGCGGCCGAACCGCTCCGACTCCCGGAATCCGACCGTGTGCGCCTCGACCGACTCCCAGCCGACCAGCAGCAGAAAGGTCCGGGGCCGCTCCGCGCCGCGCAGCAGCTCCGCCCAGCGGAACCCGTCCGCCTCGGCGAGCACCTCGCGGGCCTTGCCGAAGACCTCCTCGAACTCCGCTTCCCGGCCTTCCTCGACGGTCAGCTCGGCATGCTCGACGATCACGGCGTACTCCTCGGTTCGGGGTGGCTCCGAGCCTGATCGGCGGTCCGTGCAGGGTCAACGGATCGAGTCATCGGCAAGGGGGACGTCATCCATCCCGGACGGCGATGGAGCCCCGGACGAGGGGGCGGGAGCCCGGGTGATGGCAGGCATCGCGGATGGCCATTTCCGCCGTCCGCCCGAGGTGCCTAGCGTCAGGAAACGAGCCCCCATCCGTACGAGGAGAGCCGCCCGTGCCCGAACCTTCCCCCTCTCTTGCCGGCCCCTTCGCGCTCGGCACCTTCCGCGGCGGCGCAGCCGCCTTCCCCGGCCTGGTCACGGGTGCGCGGGTGCGCGACCTCTCCGACCTGGTGACGTCGGTACGCGCCCTGGTCGAGGACTGGGACACCTGGCTGCCCCGGCTGCACGAGCTGGCCGACGACCCCGCGGGCACCCGGCACGACCTGGCCGACCTGTCGGTCCTCGCCCCGATCGAGCCCGGCCAGATCCTCCAGAGCGGCGCCAACTACCGCAAGCACGTGGTCGATCTGGTCGCCGCCGAGAAGGAGAGCGTGCACGGCGCCACCCCCGGGGAGGCCCGCGCGGACGCCGAGCGGATGATGGACGAACGGATCCGCGGCGGAGTCCCGTACGTCTTCCTCGGCTCCCCGCGCGCGATGTGCGGCCCCTACGACGACATCGTGCTGCCCGCGCTCGGCGAACAGCACGACTGGGAACTCGAACTCGCCCTGGTCATCGGCAGGCCGGGGAAGGACATCCCGGCCGAGGACGCCATGTCGCACGTCGCCGCCTACACGATCTGCAACGACCTCACCACCCGCGACCGCCTCTACCGGCCCGACCTCAAGGCCATCGGCACCGACTGGTTCACCGCCAAGAACGCCGACACCTTCCTGCCGACCGGCCCCTTCCTCGTCCCGGCGGACTTCGTCGGCGACCCGGGCGACCTGCGGATCACCCTGCGGCACAACGGGGTGGTCCGGCAGGACGAGTCCACCAAGGACATGATCTTCGACATCCCCCGCCTGATCGCCTACGTCTCCACGACCACCACCCTGCGCCCCGGCGATCTGCTGCTCACGGGCTCCCCGGCCGGGAACGGCGCCCACTGGGGGGTCTTCCTCACCCCCGGCGACGTGATCGACGCGGAGATCACCGGCCTCGGCCATCAGCGCAACACCGTCAGGAGCCACACATGAGCTTCCAGCCCATCACCCATCTGCGCCATGTCGACCTGGCCGTACCGGACTTCGACACCCAGCGCGCCTTCTACGGCACCACCTGGGGCCTGACCGAGGTCGCGAACGACAGCGGCATCGCGTTCTTCGCCGCCGAGGGCAGCCCGGAGCAGTACATCGTCCGGATCCGCGAGGACGAACGGAAGCGGATGGACCTGGTCGCCTTCGGGGCGGTGTCGGCCGCGGCGGTCGACGAGCTGGCGGTGCGGCTGGGCCGGGCCGGGGTGCGGATCATCCACGAACCCCGGGCGCTGGACACCCCCGGCGGCGGCTACGGGCTGCGCTTCTTCGACCTCGACGGGCGGGTCGTCGAGGTCTCGGCGGACGTGGCCACCCGCACCCACCGCAGGATCGAGGAGCGCGAGGCCGTCCCGGTACGGCTCTCGCACTGTGTGATCAACTCGCAGGACCCCGAGCGCCTGCGGGACTTCTACATCGAGCACCTCGGCTTCCGGCTCACCGACACCCTGTACTCCACGCACATGGGCGACCTCATGTACTTCCTGCGGTGCAGTCCCCTGCACCACTCCTTCGCCATCGCCCGCGGCCCCCATGTCTCCCTGCACCACGCCTCGTTCGAGATGCGCGGCGTCGAGGAGTACATGCGCGGCACCGGGCGGGCGCTGCGCGCCGGGACCCGGCTCACCTGGGGCCCCGGCCGCCATCTCGCGGGCGACAACACCTTCTCCTACTTCCACGACCCGCACGGCAACACCGTGGAGTACACCACCGAACTCGCCGTCCTCGAGGAGGACCTGTGGCACCCCGGCCGGCACGACGTGGACGACCCGATCACCCAGGACCAGTGGGGGACCGCCGACCCGATGAGCGAGTCGGTCGCCAAGGAGCAGTTCAACGACCCCGACGTGCTCTTCGAAGCGCCGCCCGTCTGATCCGCCGACCCGCGAACCCCCTCTGAGAAAGGCCGCAGTTGTGGCAGAGATCCTGAAGAACGCCGTGCCCGGGGCCGAGGTGGCCGCCTCCCTCGACCAGGTGCGCGAGACGGTGGCCGGTGTCATCGCGGACATCCGCGAGCGCGGCGACGCGGCCGTCCGCGCGTACTCCGAGAAGTTCGACAAGTGGAGCCCCGACTCCTTCCGGCTGAGCGACGAGGACGTCGAGAAGATCGTCGCCTCGGTGCCCCGGCAGGTCATCGACGACATCACCTTCGTCCAGGAGCAGGTCCGTGCATTCGCCCGCCACCAGCTGGCCTCCATGGGCGAGTTCGAGGTGGAGACACTGCCCGGCGTGAAGCTCGGGCAGAAGCACATCCCGGTACAGGCGACCGGCGCCTACATCCCCGGCGGCCGCTATCCGCTCACCGCCTCCGCCCATATGACCATCGTCACCGCCAAGGTGGCCGGCGTGCCGCGCGTGGTCGCCTGCACCCCGCCGATCCACGGCGAGATCCCCGCCGCCACCGTCGCCGCCATGCATCTCGCGGGCGCCGACGAGATCTGGCTCCTCGGCGGCGTCCAGGCGGTGGCCGCGATGGCCGTGGGCACCGACACCATGGAACCCGTCAACCTGATCGCGGGCCCCGGCAACGCCTATGTCGCCGAGGCCAAGCGCCAGCTGTTCGGCGAGATCGGCATCGACCTGTTCGCCGGACCGACCGAGATCCTGGTCCTCGCCGACGACCGTGCGGACCCGTTCGTCTGCGCGGTCGACCTGCTCTCCCAGGCCGAACACGGCCCGGACTCCCCGGCCGTCCTCATCACCACCTCCCGCGAGGTCGCCGAGAGGACCATCGCCGAGGTCGAGCGCATCCTCCCCGGCATGCCCACCCGCGACTACGCCGAGCCCGCCTGGCGCCACCACGGCCAGGTGCATGTCGTCGACTCGGTCGACGAACTGTACGAGCTCGCCGACGCGTTCGCCTTCGAGCACGTCGAGGTGCTCACGGCCGAGCCGCGCCTCGCCCTGGAGAGAATGACCCAGTACGGCGCCCTGTTCCTCGGCGAGGGCACCTGTGTGTCGTTCGGCGACAAGGTCATCGGCACCAACCACGTCCTGCCGACCCGCGGCGCCGCCCGCTACACCGGCGGTCTGTGGGTGGGGAAGTACCTCAAGACCGTCACCTACCAGGAGGTCACCGACACCGGCTCCCAGGCGCTCCTGGGGCGGCTGTGCGGCCGCGCGTCCAGGGTCGAGCTGTTCGAGGGGCACGCCCGCTCCGGTGACGTACGGGCCGCGAAGGCCGCGGGCGACGACCTTCCCTGGAACACCGCATGAGGCTCGACGGCCGTACGGCACTGGTCACGGGCGGCGGAGGGCCGCTGGGGCGGGCCTTCGCGCTCGCCCTGGCGGCGGCCGGGGCCCGGGTGGTCCTCGTCGGCCGCAACGAGCGGGCGCTCGCGGAGGCGGCGGCCCGCGTGGAGAAGGAGGGCGGCGCTGCCCGGACGGCCTTGTGTGATGTCTCCGACCCCGTATCGGTGCGCGCCCTCGCCGCCGAACTCGTCGACGAGGACGTCTCGTTGCTCGTCAACAACGCCGGAGTCGCGGGCCCGGTGAAGCCGTTGACGGACATCGAACCCGACGAGTGGGACGACGTGTTCGCCGCCAACGTCCGCGGGGTCTATCTGATGTGCCGGGCCTTCCTCCCGCCGATGCTGGCGGCCGGCCGCGGCGACGTCGTCAACGTGGCCTCCGTGAGCGGCAAACGCCCGCTGCTGCACCGCACCCCGTACACGGCCTCCAAGATGGCCCTGCTCGGCCTGACCCGCACCCTCGCGGGCGAGGTCGGCCCCCGGGGTGTCGCGGTCAACTCCCTGTCCCCGGGCCCGGTGCGCGGTCCGCGGATGGACCGCAACTTCCGGCTCACCGCCGAACTCACCGGCTGCACGGTCGAGGAGGCCGAACACGACTTCGCCTCCCGCGCGGCGCTGGGCCGCCTGGTCGAGGAGGACGAGGTCGCCCGGGCCCTGGTGGCCATGCTGGCGATGCCGGGCCTGTGCGGAGCCGACATCGACCTGTCGGCGGGGATGATCGCACCGGCCTGAGCGGAGACCGGAGCAGGTGTCGAAGGGGGCGGTGTCACACCGCCCCCTTCGTGCTTTCGCCACGCTGTGTGATCCCTGTCAACCCATCCGCCCGATCCGAGGCATCGGGTTCCGGGAT
This sequence comes from Streptomyces sp. NPDC005811, assembly GCF_040630405.1. Classification (NCBI taxonomy): domain Bacteria; kingdom Bacillati; phylum Actinomycetota; class Actinomycetes; order Kitasatosporales; family Streptomycetaceae; genus Streptomyces; species Streptomyces sp. NPDC005811. The sequence goes on along the minus strand of NZ_JBEXXK010000002.1, from coordinate 33,734 downwards.
GGGTGTGCGTCAGGGCTGTTCGCCTATTTCCAGGGCTGATTCACTCCCTCGTACGCACCCCAGGTGCCCCACGCGGAACCGTTGCCGCCCCCTGTCCGGCGGCCGGTTCGTCACATCGCGTGACGGTGTACTCGAATCCGTGGAAAGGCAAGTCATGACGCTGATGACCCGACGCTCCCTCCTGATCGCCGGCACCGCCACGGCCGGCGCCCTGCTGGTGCCCGTCGGTTCCGTGCAGGCCGCGCCGGTGACCTCGGGGCGGCAGCTGACGGTGGGCTCCGGCGAGACGTACGAGGTCGCCGCGACCACCCGGCTGAACCGGCTGACCCTGGCCGACGGCGGCACGCTCACCGCCCCCGAGGGACACGGCCTCACCCTGACCGTCGACGGCGTCGAGACCGGCCAGCAGCTGACCGCCACCGGCGGCACCGCCACCGTCGTCCGGCCCGGCACCTACCGCGGGGACGTCGTGCTGACCGTGGCGGTCGCGAACGACATCACCTACGAGACCCTCACCTTCCCCTTCCGGCAGGCGCTGTACGTCGACGCCGACGGTGTCGTACGGGACAGGTCGGTGCTGGCCGCGGTCCAGGGCGGCAGGCTCACCGACACCCTCGCCCGCAATGTGTCGATCACCTCCACCGGTGAGTGCTTCGACGGCGTCTTCGTGCAGGACGGCACGTACACGCTCCAGCGGCCCGTGATCTCCCTGACGGGCAACGGCCGGTGCGACTTCGCGGGGTACGGCGCGGCCGTCGTCGGCGACGGCTCCGCCACCACCCTCGTCGTCGAGGGCGCCCGCATCAGCACCAAGGGCGTGGTGCGCACCGCGGTCATCTCCAACGACGGCGCCAACGTCGTCGTCAAGGACTCCACGCTGCACACCCGCAACGGCACGCTGCCCGCCGACTACCAGGCCACCGTCGAGACCCCGTACACGCAGTCCGTGCCGTGGATGCTCGGCCTGGACGGCAACGTCCGCGCCACCAACCTCATCGGGAAGAACAGCAGGGCCACCTACCTCAACTCCACGGTCTTCTCGGAGACCTGGGGCGCCCTGTCGGTGGAGGGCGGCAGCGGGCTGAAGCTGACGGCGGTCAACAGCCATGTCGGCAACACCGGCGCGTACGGCTACGGCACCTACGCCATCGGCGACGCCACCGTCCGCGTCCTCGGCTCCCGCTTCGACGTGGGCAGCTACGCCACCATCATCGCGGGCCCCGCGGCCGTCGTGCACTACGGCGACAGCACCCGTGACGCCGTCGCCGCGCTCAACACCGAGCTGGAACTCGGTCTGTCGGCGGCCGAGCTGAAGGCGCTGCCCGTCCGCACCACGGTCGTGAACTCCGGGCACTTCGGCTACATGTTCTTCGGCGCGGGAAGCCTCACCCTCGACGGCGGCACCGTCATCAACTCCGCGCGCGCCACCTTCCTCAACAAGGGCCAGCAGACGGCCATCACGGTCGACGGCTCGAAGGGCGCCCGCCTCAACCCGGCGGACGGGGTCATCCTCCAGATGATCGAGCTGGACGACCCGGGTCCGGTCAACGTCAACGGCAAGATGATGAACGTCGGCGTCTACACCGAGCCGACCACCGACCCCACCAAGGACGCCTCCTTCGACGTCACCGCCGTCCACTCCGCCGACGGCGCCGCCACCTTCACGGACATCAAGCTGAAGGGCGACTTCTACAACGGCATGCGCAAGGGCAAGAACATGGTCCTCACCTTCGACGGAGCCACCCTCGAAGGCGTGATCTCGGCGACGCGGACCAAGCACCGGGTGTCGTCCATCGACGCCTCCACCTTCTACGAGCTGGGCATCGTCACCAACACCGTCCAGGCCGCCGTCAACAACGGCGCGATCGTCACCCTGACCGGCGGCTCCACCTGGACGCTCACCGGCACCTCGTACCTGACCTCCCTCACCCTGGCCGCCGACGCGGCCGTGAAGGCGCCGCGCGGCAAGGCGGTGACCCTGACCGTGGACGGCACGGTCACCGCGATCACCCCCGGCAGCACCTACACGGGCGCGCTCACCCTCACGGTCGCCTGACCGGGGGAGCGGCCCTTCAGGAGGCGGAGGCCGACCGGGCCTCCGCCTCCCGCACGATCGCGTCGAACCGCGCCCCCATGGCCTCCGCGAGCGCCTGGAGGCCGGACAACGGCCGGACCATGACGGTCAGTTGGTCGATCAGTCCCTCCTCGTCCAGATGGATGAAGTCACAGCCGGTCAGCCGCTTCTCGCCCACCCGCGCCGTGAACACCAGCGCATGGTCGCGCCCCTCGCCCCCGGTGAGCTCACGCTCGTACCGGAAGTCCTCGAAGACCTCCGACACCGCGCGCAGGATCGCCGCGGTGATGGCCCTGCCGGGGTACGGCTTGAAGACGGCCGGGCTGCTGAAGACCACGTCCTCGGCCAGCAGCGCCTCGACGGCCCCGAGATCGCCTGCCTCGACCGCCTCACGGAACGCGCGCATCGGATCCCCTCACTGTCATAATCAATTTGTTTACTAGGTGCGGCTGACAATAATCACCCGCTGCTACCGTGTCCACATGTCCCTCAAGTACGCCGTCCTGGCCGCCCTCCTGGAAGGCGAGGCCTCGGGCTACGAGCTGTCCAAGCTCTTCGACGTCTCCTTCGCGAACTTCTGGTCCTCGACGCCTCAGCAGCTCTACCGCGAGCTGGAGCGGCTCGCGCAGGACGGGCTGATCGCGGCACGGGTGGTGGAGCAGGAACGCCGGCCCAACAAACGGATGTTCACCCTCACCGAGGCCGGCCGGACGGACCTGGACGCCTTCGCCGCCACCGCGCCCCGCAGACCCACCGCGATCCGCGACGAACTCCTCATCAAGATCCAGGCGGTGGACGGCGTCGACCCCGCGGCGGGCCTCGCGCTGATCGAGGAGCGGCTCGGCTGGTCCCGGGCCAAGCTGGCCCGCTATCTGCGCGTCCGGGAGCGGCTGCTCGCCGGGCGCACCGAAGACGAGTACCTCGCGGGAACCGACCGGATCGGGCCGTACCTCACCCTGATGGCGGGGATCGGCTTCGAGGAGGAGAACATCCGCTGGTGCGAGCGCGCGAGCGTGCTCATCGGGCGCCGGGCCGCCGTAGGCTGAGGGCGATGTTCAGTCCCCAAGGTCCCAGCCTGCGCGAACTCGCCGTCCAGGCCCTGTCGTCCGTCGAGCACGGCTACGACCTCCTCGCGCCCAAGTTCGACCACACCCCCTTCCGTACCCCGGACTCGGTGCTGTCCGCCGTGACCGCCGCCCTGAAGGAGTCCGGCCCCCACGACGACGGCCTCGACCTGTGCTGCGGCACGGGCGCCGGCCTGGACGTCCTCGCGAGCGTGTGCACGCGCAGCGCGACCGGCGTCGACTTCAGCGCGGGCATGCTCGACGAGGCCCGTGGACGCGCACCCGGGACGGGGGTGCCGGTGTCCTGGGTGCGCGCGGACGCCCGCGCCCTGCCGTTCACGGCCGCCTTCGACCTGGTCGTGAGCTTCGGCGCGTTCGGACACTTCCTGCCGCGCGAACTGCCCGGTCTGTTCGCCCAGGTGCACCGGGTGCTGCGGCCGGGCGGACGCTTCGCGTTCCCCGTGCTCGCCCCGCCCCGCCCCGCGGACCCCGCCTTCTGGATGCTGCTCGGCTTCGACGCCGTGATGCGGGTGCGCAACGCCGTGTGGCGGCCGCCGTTCGTGATGTACTACCGCGCCTTCCGGCTCGGCGAGGTGCGGCGGGAGCTGGAGCGTGCCGGGTTCCGCGTGGACCTCCGTGCGCTGCCCGAGTTCGGCTCGCGCGGCGACGGCAGCCCACGGGTCCGTATGGTCGAGGCCCGCCGCGTGGCGTGAGGGGCGGGCCGGAGCGGTCACAAGGCGCTGTACAGGGCGTCGACCAGGGCCATCTTGCGCGGGTCGTCCGAGATCCTCGGCCCCATGCGGTTCATGACATAGCCGAGCGACACCCCGGCCTCCGGATCGGCCAGCCCGCAGGAGCCGCCGAACCCGTCGTGGCCGACCGCGCGCGGATTGGGCCCGTAGGAGCCGTCCGCGCCGCTGAGCCACAGCCCCAGCGCGACCTCCGTGTCGTGCGCCAGCCCGACGCCCAGCACCAGGTCCCGGCAGGCCCCCTGCCCCTCGCGCACCCGCTCGGCCGCCTCGGGCGAGAGCACCCGGTGGCCGCCGTGGGAACCGCGCCCGGCGACGACACCGTAGAGCGCCGCGACCGCGCGGGCCGTGCCGTGGCCGTTCGCCGCCGGGATCTCGGCGGCCCGCCACGCGGGCGAGTTGGCCTCGGCGGCGCCGACCATCGGATTGGCCAGGGCGGCGAGCGCCGCAGGCGCCAACTGGGCGAACACGGCGGCCTGTTCACTGGCCGGCGCAGCCTGCGGAGGCACCAGCTCGGCGACCCGCCCCGCCTCCTTCTCGGGCAGCCCGATGGTGAAGTCGATCCCGAGCGGCCCGGTCACCTCCCGCTCCAGGAACGCCCCCGGCAGCAGCCCCGACACCCGCCGGACGACCTCCCCGACCAGGAAGCCGTAGGTGAACGCGTGATAGCCGGACCGGGTGCCCGGCTCCCACCACGGCTCCATCGCCGCGAGGCGGGCGGTGGTCGTCCCCCAGTCGTAGAACTCCTCCAGCGAGTGCGGCTCGCGCAGCCCGGACAGTCCCGCCCGGTGCGACAGCAGATGCCGTACCAGCACCTTCTCCTTGCCCGCCGCCGCGAACTCCGGCCAGTACGCGGCGACCGGCGCGTCCAGGTCGAGCAGCCCGCGGTCGGCCAGGATGTGCGCGCACAGCGCGGTGGGGCCCTTCGTCGTCGACCAGACGTTGACCAGGGTGTCCCGCTCCCACGCGCGCGTGCGCGCCGCGTCGGCCCAGCCGCCCCACAGGTCCACCACCGGCACCCCGTCGACCGTGACGGCCACCGCGGCGCCCAGCTCGCCCCGGTCGCGGAAGTTCTCCTCGAACGCCGTGCGCACCGCCGCGAAACGCGCGTCGCAATGGCCGTGAACCTGTGGCACGTGCTCGGACATGGGACCTCCGTCGTACGCCGGAACCCCGGACCGCCACCGCGCGGCCCGGGCTCCCTGAACGTACCGACTGGTCGGACTGGTGGGAAGGGGTGTGCCGCGTCCTCAGGCGTACGCGCGCAGCCAGCGCACCTTGGCCGCCTCCTGGTAGGGGCCGCCGCCCTCGTGGTCGTTGAATTCGTACACCTCGATCGCCTTGTCCTCCCCCGCCCAGGCGTTGAACGCGGCGAACACCGTCGACGGCGGGCAGGTCTGGTCCTCCAGCGCCGCCGAGAACAGGGCGGGCGCGGTGCCGCGCGCCGCGAAGTGGACACCGTCGAAGTAGGACAGGGTGCGCAGCGCGTCCTGGGTGCGGCCCCGGTGCGTCTTCAGGAACAGGCCGATCTCACGGTACGGGTGACGGTCCGTCAGCGTCGCCGCCCGCGGGAAGTCGCACAGGAACGGCACGTCCGGCGCGACCGCCGCCAGGTCCGGTACGAGACCGCCGACGGCGATCGTGATACCGCCGCCCTGGCTCCCGCCCAGCGCCACGGTCCGGCTCGCGTCGGTCAGCGGGTGCGACCGGGCCGCCTCCACCGCGCGCACCGCGTCCGTGTACACCCGGCGGTAGTAGTAGTGCTCCGGCGCGTCGATGCCCCGGGTCATGAAACCGGGGTAGGAGGGCGCGCCGCCCACCGGATCGGCGGTGCCACCGCCGCCGCCCCAGGCGCTGCCCTGGCCCCGGGTGTCCATCACGAAGTGGGCCCGGCCGGTCGACGCCCACAGCAGGTTCTCGTGCGGCAGCCCGCGCCCGCCGCCGTACCCGATGAACTCCACGACCAGCGGCAGCGGCCCCTCTGCGGCGGCCGGCACCTTCAGCCAGCCCTTCACCGGGTGCCCGCCGTACCCCGCGAACGTCACGTCGTACACGTCGACCGTCGACAGGCCGGTCTCGACCCGCTCGAAGCGTGCGTCCAGGTCGTGCTCGCGGGCCTCCTGGAGCGTCTTGGACCAGAAGGCGTCGAAGTCCTGCGGTGCGGCGGACTCGCTGCGGTACTCGTGGAGCTCCTCGAGGGACAGGTCGAACAGGGCCATGAAGGACCGCCTTTTTGTCAAGTGGCCATACGAATGATCACACCGTACGTGCCCCTCGGCGGGCCTCGCCAGACCGTGTCGCCGGCCCTGTCGCCGTCCTCCTCAGGCGGGCCTGCGCCGCGTCCACTCCGGTTCCGTGCGCGCCCATTCCCGGTCCCACTCGTCGAGCCGGTGGCGCATCGCCGTCCGGCGGATCACGGCGTGGCCGAGCAGCACCAGGGCGGCGGTCCCGCCCGCCGCGCAGGCGCCCATGGTGAGGGTGTGCTGCCAGACCGCCGTACCGGTCGGCGGCGGCGGAACGCTGCGGCCGTGCGCGTCGAACCACACGTCCACCAGATCCCCCTTGTGCGTGCCCTCGGGCACCCGGGCCTCGGCCGTGCGCGCCGTCCCGCCCGGCGGCGTCCAGCTCACGGTCACCCGGTACGTCCGCTGCCGCACGCCGTCCGCCGAGGGCAGGTTCTCGGGCACCCGGCCGACGACCTCGGCCCGCACCCGGTGCCGCTCGGTGCGCTGCTGGACCGCGACGGTCTGCGCCTCGTCGTGGGCCCACAGGCCGGCCACCGCCCCGGCCAGCGGCACGGCGACCAGCAGCAGCACGGCGACGGCCAGCGCCGTCCACGCCTCCACCACGTCCGACCGGCGCCGCAGCGGATTCTTCCGCCACCGCCAGCCATGCATCCGGCTTCGCATGTCGACCTCCTCGCCGTCACGCGAGTGCCCACATGAAAGTGGTACCCCCATTGGAGTGCATCCGCGACCCGGAGCCGATCCCGGGCCCGACGGGGAGCCGGATGCGCGGAGCTGCCGACGCGGGTCCGGCCGCTCAGCCGAACCGTTCGATCCGGATACGCTCCACCGGCTGTCCGGCGGCCACCAGCAGCCGTGAGGCGTGCTCGGCGAAGGCGTTGGACCCGCACACGTACGCCTCCCAGCCCCCGGCCGGAAGCTCCGCGAAGACCGGGGCCAGATGCGCGGCACCCAGCCGTCCCACGGGTACGCCCGCCGGCGCCCGCCGGGTGAAGACGGGCGTGGTCTCGGCGCCGTACTCGCGTGCGTAGATCAGCTCCTCGGGGCCGCGCGCGGACACCAGCAGCCGCAGCGGCACGTCCAGGGCGCGCGCCCGCCGGTGCCGGATCATCGACATCAGCGGTACGACGCCGGAGCCGGCGCCGATCAGCAGCGCGGGCCGGTCCCCGGGCCAGGCGAAGAAGCCGCTGAGCGGACCCCGCACCTCGACCCGGTCGCCCACCCGTGCCTGCGTGTGGAACCAGCCGGAGACCTCGCCGCCCTCGACGTGGTCCAGGGTCAGTTCGACGTGCCCCGCGTCGTCGGGCGCGGAGGCCAGGGAGTAGTGCCGCTGGGCGGTGTAGCCGTCGCCGGCGGTCAGCCGCAGCATCAGGTGCTGGCCGGGCAGATGCCCCGCCCAGGCCGGCACGGCGAACCGGAAGGTCGCCGCGTGGGGGGTCTCACGGCGGATCCCGGTGAGCGTGGCCGTCTGCCACACGGCGGCGGCCCGGTTGCTCACCGCGATCCGGCCGGGCACGGCGAACCGCGTCGGCGGCACGAAGGAGGGCGGGGCGGTGGTCTCAGTCACCGGAGTACCTCTGCTCCTCCCAGGGGTTGCCCCGCTCGTGGTAGCCGTTCTGCTCCCAGAAGCCCGGCTCGTCGTGGTCGAGCAGCCTCAGGCCCGCGATCCACTTGGCGCTCTTCCAGAAGTACAGATGCGGCACCAGCAGCCGGGCCGGGCCGCCGTGCTCCGCGGCGAGCGGCTTGCCGTCGTACTCCCAGGCGATCCAGGCCCGCCCGCCGGTGAGATCGCCCAGCGGCAGGTTCGTGGTGTACCCGGTGTGCGAGTACGCCACGGCGTGCGTCGCCGACGCGTGCACCCCCACCACATCCAGGAAGGCGTCCAGCGACACACCCCCGAACCGCACCCCGAACTTCGACCAGCTGGTCACACAGTGGATGTCACCCTCGTACGCCGACCCCGGCAGTGTGTGCGCCTCGTCCCAGTCCCAGGTGCGGGCCTCCCGGACCAGCCCGTCGATCCGGAAGGTCCAGTCGGCGGGGGAGAGGTCCGGGGTGACCTCGGCGGAGAGCACGGGCCAGTCGTCGCCCGCGTCGTACTGCCCCGGCGGAAGACCGGGGTGGTCGACACGGGCGCGCCCGGTGAAGCCTCGGGTGACGTTCATGCTTCAACCGTACGCTGTCGTCATGGGTGCTCCGCCCCAGGTCAGCGCACCCATCATTGCGGCCGTATGAACACTGCCCGGCCCCGGGAATAGCCACCGGGCGCCGCTCCTTGGCGATCGGTGCCGGGGCCCGTGCTCCGGACGCAGCGCAAGGAGAGTGAGGAAGAAGATGCCCAAGGCGTACGTCTTCACGCGGTACGGCGGACCGGAGACCGAGGCGTTCGTGGACGTGGACCGGCCGAGCCCCGGCCCCGGGGAGGTCCTCGTCGCCGTGCGCGCCGCCGGGGTGAACCCGGTCGACTGGAAGCTCCGCCAGGGCTACCGGCGCCCCGGCGACAGCGCCGAGCGGGTGTTCCCCTCGGTGCTGGGCAACGAGGTGTCCGGCGTGGTCGAGGAGACCGGCGAGGGCGTCACCGGGTTCGCGCCCGGCGACGAGGTGTTCGGCACCGCCGTCGCGGGCGGCTACGCCGCGTACGCGCTGCTCGCGGCCGACATCACCGCGCACCGGCCCGCCGCCCTGTCCGCCGCCGCCGCGGCCACCCTCCCCGTGGCCGCCGCGACCGCCTACGACGGCGTCCACCAGCTCGGCCTGCCCGCCGGCGCGACGCTCCTGGTGACGGGTGCGGGTGGCGGTGTGGGCGTGGCGGCGGTGCAGATCGCCCGCGCCCTCGGGGTGCGGGTCGTCGGTGTCGCGGGCGAGGGCAAGAAGGCCCTCCTGGAGTCGCTCGGCGTGGTCCACGTCCCCTCGGGTCCCGGCTGGGCCGCACGGGTCCGGGCCGCCGCCCCGGACGGGATCGACGGGGTCTACGACCTCGTCGGCGGCGAGGTGCTGCACACCGCGGCCGCCCTGGTGAAGGACCCCGCGCACCTGATCACCGCCGGTGCGCCGGCCGAGGAGGTCGAGGCGCTGGGCGGCGCCCGGGTGCTCCGGGCCCGCAGCGCGGACGTCCTGCGGGCCGTCGCGGACCTGGTCGTCGCCGGGGACCTGGACCCCCACATCACCCGGACCTTCCCGCTGGAGCGGGCCGACGAGGCGCTGCGCGAGGTCGAGAGCGGGCATGCCCAGGGCAAGATAGTGATCGAGGTCGCCGGATGAGCGCGCACGTCCTGGACAACCCCGCGCTCGCCTCCCTCACCGGGCCGCACGCGCACTTCGCCGAGCGCCGGGGCCGGGTGCTGCGCTACCCGGTGGACGTCTCGCCCTGGCTGGCCCTGCCGGACGACCCGGACGCCGACGACTGGGCGGACCTCGCGGCCCTCGCCGGTCCCGGCGCGGAGGTGCCGCTGCCCGGCTTCCGGGGCGAGGTCCCCGAGGGCTGGGAGATCACCTTCCGGGTGGAGGGCGTCCAGCTCGTCGACGACGGTCTCGCGGCGGCCCCGGATCCGGAGGCGGTCCGCCTCGGTCCTGCGGACGTCCCCGAGATGCTCGATCTGGTCGCCCGCACCCAGCCCGGACCGTTCGAACGGCGCACCGTCGAACTCGGCACCTATCTCGGCATCCGCCGAGACGGCGCCCTGATCGCCATGGCCGGCGAGCGGCTGCACCCGCCGGGCTGGACCGAGATCAGCGCGGTCTGCACCGACCCTGCCCACCGCGGCGAGGGCCTCGCCACCCGGCTGATCCTCGCCGTCGCCCACGGCATCCGCGCCCGTGGCGAGACCCCGTTCCTGCACACCGGCGCGGGCAACGCCGGCGCCATCCGCCTCTACGAGTCCCTGGGCTTCCGGCTGCGCCGCCGGACCGCGTTCCTGGCGGCACGGACACCGGAGCGGCCGGGGGCGCTGGTGCCGTAGACGGGAGGCGCGTCGGGCGCGAGCGGCGCGGCGATCACCCGTGAGCCGATCAGGCGTCCGCCCGCCGGACCGTGACCTCGTACTGGTCGACCGCGCCCTCCCAGCGGATGACGAGCCCCTCATCGGTCTCCTCGTCCTCCTCCTCGTACTCTTCCTCGTCCTCCTCGGCGTCCGTCTCCCCGTCCGCCGTGGCGTAGCGGCTCAGGGCCAGGTCGTGCGATTCCGGGTCGCAGAACGCGGCCAGATAGTCGCGCAGCGCGTCGTCCTGGACGGCGGCGACCCGCTCGTGCGCCTCCTCGTCGACCTCGTCCGCCGCGTCACCGAGACCGGCGGGCACGTCGTGCGGGCCGGTCGCGGCGTGCAGTCCGGTGGCTGCGCGCAGCGCGTCGAGGAGGCTGTCGCCGGAGGCTATCCGCGCCTCCCACACCGTCCAGGCCCTGCCGGGCAGGCCGTCGGCGGCGAGGTCGACGCCGTGCCGGGCGGCGAGCCGGCCCAGCTCGGCGCCGGACAGCAGATCGTCGTGGTCCCGACCGAGCGCGACGAGTTCCTCGGCGAGCCCGGCGGGGAACGCACCCGGAACCACGGTGAACAGGGACCGGCCGGCGTCGAACACCAGGACCGTCTCGTCACAGTCACCGGGCGGCGTCAGCAGCAGATGGTCCAGGCGCACGGGCTCCTCACCGGCCAGCGCCGCGCGGTCCACCCAGGCGGGTTCCCGGTCCAGCTCGCTCTCGGCGAGGAAGTTGCCCGTGTAGTAGGCGCCGTAGGGAACGTCCGGGAACGAGGAGAGCGGACGGCCGACCACCTCGCCGAGGGCCTGGGCGAGGGTGTCCCGCCAAGCGTCGGCGGTCGGGGTCGGGTGGGCGTCGGACATGGGCGAACTCCCGGGATGCGGCGCAAGAGTGACGTACAGGAGGAAGTGAACCGCACGGCACTGACATCCGGGGCCGGGCCGGTCAGTCGACGGGCGGGGTGCCCCAGGCGTTGTACCGGACCAGATACTCCGCGAACCGCTCCAGGTCCCCCTGTGGCCACGCGGCGAGCCGTTCCCGGAAGGCCGCGCGGCGGCTCTCGGTGACCTGGGCGAGGATGCGGCGGCCGGCTTCGGTGAGATGGAGGAGCTGGACGCGGTGGTCCGCGGGGTCGACCCGGCGCTCGATCAGGGCCGCCCGCTCCAGGGCGGCCACCTGGCGGCTGACCGTCGACTTGTCCAGGGCGTGCAGCGCGGCCAGGTCCGTGGCGCGGCACCCGCCGCTCTCCTCCAGATGCCCGAGAAGGGTGTACGACACCAGCGACAGCTCGGGATGCAGCCGGCCGGCGGAGGCACGGGCCCGCCGGGCGAAGACCGTCATCTCCCGCTGGATGGTCTCCACGGCCTCGGCTGCTTGCATGGGGGCTCCCTCACGTTCTTGGTTGCATTCTACAACTCCGGGAGCGGGGGTGCTAAGGTGATCGACCGGCCGTGGACCTCATGGCCCGTGCGACGCGAGGAGGTGAGACCGATTACCGCCGTTCGTTTCCCCGAAAGGTGTTCTTCCTTCGATGTCTCTCTCCTCTCTTTCTTCTTCCTCCTCCCGTGACGCCGTCGTCGCCGCGCTGCGCGCCGCCGGGTGCGTCTTCGCCGAGGACGAGGCGGAGCTGATCCTCTCCACCGCCCGTACGCCCGCCGAACGCGACGCCATGGTGGCCCGCCGCGTGGCCGGGCAGCCGCTCGAACTCGTCGTCGGCTGGGCCGAGTTCCGCGGGCTGCGGATCACCGTCGAACCCGGTGTCTTCGTGCCCCGCCGCCGTACCGAGTTCCTCGTCGAACAGGCCCTCGCGCACGCCCCGCACGCCTCGGTCGTCGTGGACCTGTGCTGCGGGTCGGGCGCGGTCGGCGCCGCTCTGGCCGCGGCGCTCGGCGAAGTGGACCTGCACGCGGCCGACATAGACCCGGCGGCGGTGCGCTGCGCCCGGGCCAATGTCGCCGCCCACGGCGGCCACACCCATCAGGGCGATCTGTTCGAGGCGCTCCCCGGCCGGCTGCGGGGCCGGATCGACATCCTGGCCGCCAATGTGCCGTACGTCCCCACCGGCGAGGTCCCCCTGCTGCCCGCGGAGGCCCGCGAGCACGAGCCCCGCACCGCCCTGGACGGCGGCGGCGACGGACTCGACGTGCTGCGCAGGGTCGCCGCCGGGGCGCCCGAATGGCTGGCGCCCGGCGGGGTCCTCCTGGTGGAGACCAGCGAGCGGCAGGCCCCGGCCGCCGTGGAGGCCTTCGCCCGGGCCGGTCTGACGGTCCGTCCGGCCGAGGACGAGGAACGGTACGCCCACGTCGTGCTGGGGACCCGGGTCAGGTAGCGGCGCCGCTGCCCGTGGGGCCGGGGGAGCTGTCGTCCCCGCGGTTCCACGGGCCGTGTCCCGGGAAGCCGCCGTGCCGGTCGTCCTTGTCCGGGCCACGGCCGCGGAAGCCGGAGAAGTCGCCGGAGACGACCCGGTCCGCCGTGTAGGTGTCGCCCGAGCGGGAGCCGACGACGACCACCGTGTCGCCCTTCTTCAGCGCGGACGCCCCGGAGCCGGACGTGCCGTCGGTGCGCACGGTGGTGTCCGCACCGACCGTCCAGGTCCACGAGGTGCCGTCCTCGCTCTTCACCGTGACCCGGTCGCCGTCCACCTTCTCGACCGTGCCGCGCTGCCAGACCCGTACGACCCACTTGCCGGTGTCGCGGTCCTTCACGGTCGCCTCGCCGTGCGCGGCGTCGCCGCCGAACCCGAAGCCGAACCAGGGGCCGCCGCGTCCGTGTCCGCCGTCGGGCCCCTCGGACGGCGACGACGGCGCCGTGGCCGACGGGGACGCCGAGGGGGAGCCGTCGGACGAGCCGCCCGAGGCCGCCGCGTAGGCGACAGTGCCGCCGAGGGCCAGCACCGCGACGGCCGTGGCCGCGATCACCGCACGACCGCGCACCGAACGGCGCCACGGACGGGCGGCCGGCGATCCCGGCGCGCGTTCCTCGCCGCCCGGCCCCGAGAGCACCTCGACCTCGTCCGGCTCTTCCGGCTGCTCATGCTCCTGCATCACGGCTCACCTTCCTCGGCCCGCCCGGCGGGCACGGCGGGAAACGGCTGGCACTCCTCAGTGTGATTGTCGGATCAGTGCGATAAGGAAGCGGTAATAAAACCCTGTGAATCGGACCGCCGGGCTCTCAGCCGCGGGCCCGCGCCACGAGAAGGGCCACGTCGTCGTGGTTGTCGGGGTGGTGCAACGCGGTCAGCAGATGGTCGCAGAGCTCCTCCAGGGGGCGCTTCGGGTCGTCGAGGAGCGCGAGCAGCGCATCCAGGCGCTCGTCGAGGGAGTGCACCCGGGTCTCCACCAGCCCGTCCGTGTACAGCACCAGCTGGTCGCCGGGCGCGAACGCGACCTCGGTCGTGGAGAAGGCGACCCCGCCCACGCCCAGCGGCGCGCCCGTGGGCAGCTCCAGCAGCTCCGGCGGCACCCCCGGGCGTACCCGGGCCGGCGGCAGATGCCCGGCGTTGGCGATGCGGCAGCGGCCCAGCCGGGGTTCGTGGACGGCGTACACACAGGTGGCGATGGAGTGGTCGAGGCCCTGGGTGATCCGGTCGAGGTGCTCCAGGAGCACCGCCGGGTCGAGATCGAGGGAGGCCAGGGTGGTCGTCGCGGTGCGCAGCCGGCCCATCGCCGCGGCGGCGTCGATGCCGCTGCCCATCACGTCGCCGACGACCAGCGCGGTCTTGCCGTCCTCGAGCGGGATGACGTCGAACCAGTCCCCGCCGACCTCGGTGGTGGCGTCGGCCGGCTGGTAGCGCGAGGCGACCTCCAGGCCGCCGGTGACCGGCGGGTGGCTGGGCAGCAGGCTGCGCTGGAGGGTGAGCGCGGTCGTCCGGGCGTTCTGGTACCAGCGGGCGTTGTCGATCTGCACGGCCGCGCGGGCCGCCAGCTCGCGGGCGAGCAGCAGGTCGTCCCGGCCGAACGGCAGCGGGTTGTGGATCCGCTGGAGGTCCAGCGCGCCGAGCACCTCGCCGCGGGCGATCAGCGGGACGGCCATCCAGGAGTGCACCCCGGCACGGGCCAGCAGCGCGGCGGCCTCGGCGGAGGGCGCGATCCGGGCCAGGTCCCCCTCCTCGACCCGTGCGATCACGACCGGCTGCCCGGTGCGCACGCACTCCGTGACGAGCTGGTCGGGGTCGTAGCGGACCACCTGGCCGGCCGGGTCGGCGGCCCGCAGGGCCTCGGGTGCGTCGACGGCCCGCACCGCGAGGCAGCGGATGGCGGCCGCCTCGGCGGGGTGGAGACCGAAGGGGCGGCCCGCCACCACGTCGTCGAGCAGGTCCACCGAGGCCACGTCCGCCAGTTCCGGCACGGCGACCTCGGCCAGCTCGCGGGCCGTGCGCTCCAGGTCCAGGGTGGTGCCGATACGGGCCGAGGCGTCGGCGATCAGCGCGAGTCTGCGCCGGGCCGCCTCGGCCTCCAGGCCCGCCCGGTACTGGTCGGTGACGTCGACGACCGAGGCGGCCACACCCAGCACGGTGCCGCGCGAGTCCTCCAGCCGGTACAGCGAGACCGCCCACGCGTGGTCGTGGTCCGGGTCGGCCGGGGTCCGGCCGACCGTGGACCGGTCGACGAGCGGCTCCCCGGTCCGCAGCACCTCCCGCACCGCCGCCTCCAGCGCGTCCGCGTTCATCGCGGGCAGCACCTCGCGGATCCGGCGGCCGAGGTGCTCCTCCGGCGGCAGACCGTTGATCCGCGCCAGCGCCGGATTGACCGAGACGAACCGCAGGTCCGGGTCGACCACGGCCAGACCGATGGGGGACTGGGCGACCATCCGGGTGGACAGCGCCACGTCCCGCTCCAGCCGGCGCACCGTCGACTGGTCCGCCGCGAGTCCCAGGGCGTAGACCGTGCCCTGGTCGTTGACCAGCCGCATGTTGCGGAACTCCACCATCCGGGTGGAGCCGTCCTTGCGGCGGACGGGGAACGCCCCGGCCCAGCTCTGGCCGGTCACCATGACGTCGGCGAACAGCTTGACCACCAGGTCGACATGGCGCTCGTGGATCATCACCTGGGCCGCGTACCGCCCCAGCGCCTCGTCCGCCGTGTAGCCGAACAGCTCCTCGGCCTGCGGGCTCCACAGCACGACGCGCCCCTTGGTGTCGAGCACCACCGAGGCCACGTTCAGTACGTCCAGCAGCCCGCTGGGCAGGGCGGGGGCGCCGCCCGCGGCGCTGGACGATCCGGCTGCCGCACTCATGCCACGCACCGCCTCCGCGCCTTGCCGAGGCACGCTGTCCCCTGTGCCGACTCCCCCTGTTCCAGGGCGGTCAATCCTTTTCTCCCACGGATCGGGGCGTTCTTCTCCATGCTCCTCCAGTACGCGGGCGGACGCCGTTTCGCCTCAAGACGGGACAGAGTCCGTCGCAGGGCCGGACCGGCACCCCGCGTGTGGTCGTCGCGTCGCCCGCCTCGCTGGTCCTGCCCGGAAAGTGGTGGTTTTCTGGGGTGGTGACGCGGTGTGCGGGGTACCCGCCCGGCCGTGCCACCGCACGAGAGGAGCGATCACGATGGACCGTGCACGACCGCACGAGGAGCCCGTCTCCCTCGAGATCAGTGGATGCAGCAAGGAGGACGCGCGGATCGTCTTCGACACCCTCTGCGCCTGCTTCGAGTCCGACCGCGGCCCCGACGAGGTGCCGCAGCAGCTCCACGAGACCCGTCCGATGGTGTGGCTGGGCACCTTCGAGGTCACCGAGACCCACGCGTGCCCGGCGCCCGCCCGGCTCTCGTCCTCCGTCGAGGCCGACGCCCAGGGCGGCTACTGGGCGATCGAGCGGCTGCGCTCCACGCTCGACTCGATGTTCTCGGTACGCGACCTCGCCTCGGCCTCGGGAGACCAGGAACGCGAACTGCACGTTCTCCTGGAGAGCAGGTGAGTGCCGCACGTCACCCCTGAACTTGTTTTGCAACTAGTTGCATAAACCGTGCGCGGTCCTCTAGAACTGGAGGCGAACACCGCCGCGCACGGAGGCCGCCATGAGCCGTTACCCCCATCTGCTGAGCCCGCTCGACCTGGGCTTCACCACGCTGCCCAACCGCGTCCTGATGGGCTCGATGCACGTCGGCCTGGAAGAGGCCGACGGCGGCTTCGACCGCATGGCGGAGTTCTACGCCGCCCGGGCCCGCGGCGGAGTGGGCCTGATCGTCACCGGCGGTATCGCCCCCAACGACGAGGGGCGCCCGTACGAGGGCGGCGCCAAGCTCACCACCGAGGAGGAGGCGGAGCAGCACCGGACGATCACCGAGGCCGTGCACCGCGAGGGCGGCCGGATCGCGATGCAGATCCTGCACTTCGGCCGCTACGCCTACCACCCGGACCTGGTCGCCCCGAGCCCCCTCCAGGCCCCCATCAGCCCCTTCCCGCCCCGTGAGCTCACCGACGCCGAGGTCGAGCGCACCGTCGACGACTACGCCCGCACCGCCCGCCTCGCCCGGCAGGCCGGCTACGACGGCGTCGAGATCATGGGCTCCGAGGGCTACCTCGTCAACGAGTTCATCGCCGCCCCGACCAATCACCGCACCGACCGCTGGGGCGGCTCGTACGAGAACCGCATGCGCTTCCCCGTGGAGATCGTGCGCCGGGTGCGCGAGGCGGTCGGCGAGGACTTCATCGTCGTCTACCGGCTGTCCATGCTGGACCTGGTGCCCGGCGGCTCCACCCTGGACGAGGTGGTCACCCTCGCGAAGGCCGTCGAGGAGGCCGGCGCGACCCTCGTCAACACCGGCATCGGCTGGCACGAGGCCCGGATCCCCACCATCGCGACCTCCGTGCCGCGCGGCGCCTACACCTGGGTGACGAAGCGGCTGATGGGCGCGGTGACCATCCCGCTCGTCACCACCAACCGCATCAACACCCCCGAGCTCGCCGAGCAGTTGCTCGCCGAAGGCCGCGCCGACATGATCTCCATGGCCCGGCCGATGCTCGCCGACCCCGACTTCGTGAACAAGGCCGCGGCCGGCACACCCGAGGCCATCAACACCTGCATCGGCTGCAACCAGGCCTGCCTGGACCACACGTTCAGCGGCCGGATCACCTCCTGCCTGGTCAACCCGCGCGCCTGTCACGAGACCGAACTCGTCCTCTCCCCGACCCGGCTGCGCAAGCGCGTCGCGGTCGTCGGCGCCGGACCGGCCGGCCTCGCCTGCGCGGTGTCGGCGGCCGAACGCGGCCATGACGTCACGCTGTTCGACGCCGCGGACGAGATCGGCGGCCAGCTCAACGTGGCCCGCAAGGTCCCCGGCAAGCAGGAGTTCGACGAGACGCTGCGCTACTTCCGCCACCAGCTCGACGCGCACGGAGTGGAGGTCCGCCTCAACACCCCCGTCGCCGCGGACGACTTGGCGGGCTACGAGGAGGTCGTCGTCGCCACCGGAGTCGCCCCGCGCACCCCCGACATCCCGGGCGTCGACCACCCGAGCGTCGTCGGCTACCTCGACGTCCTGCGCGACGGCGCGCCCGTCGGCGACCGGGTGGCGATCCTCGGCGCGGGCGGCATCGGCTTCGACGTCGCCGAGTTCCTCACCGACGGCGGCGACGGGGCGAGCGAGGACCCGGCCGTGTACTTCCGCCAGTGGGGCGTCGACATGGACTACGCGGACCGCGGCGGCCTCGCCGCCCCCGAGCGCCCCGCCCCGCCGCGCACGGTCCACCTCCTCCAGCGCAAGACCAGCAAGGTCGGCGCAGGCCTCGGCAAGACCACCGGCTGGATCCACCGCACCGAGCTCAAGCACCGGGGCGTCACCATGGTCCCGGGCGTGCGCTACGACCGGATCGACGACGCCGGCCTGCACATCACCGTCGGTGACGAGAGCACGGTCCTGGAGGTCGACACCGTCGTGCTGTGCACCGGCCAGGATCCGCGCCGCGACCTCTACGAGGCCCTGCTCGCCACCGGCACGAAGGCCCACCTCATCGGCGGCGCCGACGTGGCCGCCGAACTCGACGCCAAGCGCGCCATCAAGCAGGGCACCGAGCTGGCGGCGGCACTGTAGGCCCGTAGGGGCCCCTCCCTAGGATGACCCCATGTCACTCCCGCACGCGATCCTCACCGCCCTGCTCGAGAAGCCGTCCTCGGGGCTGGATCTGACCCGCCGGTTCGACAAGTCGATCGGATACTTCTGGTCGGCGACGCACCAGCAGATCTATCGCGAGCTCGGGAAGCTGGAGGCCGAGGGCCACATCCGCGCGCTGCCCGCCGCGCAGCCGGCCCGGGGGCAGAAGAAGGCCTACGAGGTCCTGCCCGCGGGCCGCGCCGAACTGGCGCGGTGGACGGCCGCGTCGCAGGACCCCAAGCCGCACCGTGACGCGCTGCTGCTCAGGCTCCGCGCCGCGGCCGTGGTCGGCACCGCGGGCCTGGAGGCCGACCTGGGCCGCCATCTGGAGCTGCACCGGCGGCAGTTGGCCGAGTACGAGGAGATCGAGAAGCGCGACTTCCCGCCCGGTGACGACAGCGCGCAGGCCAGGCTGCAACACCTGGTCCTGCGCGCGGGCATCGAACTGGAGACCTTCTGGATCCAGTGGCTCACCGAGGCACTGAAGGAGCTGCCACGCGTGGAGGACACCCCCTAGGGGCCCCGAGGGGGGCGCGTTCTACAGGCGGTACGGCTTTGCGCGGCGGCGCAGGAACCAGGCCGCCGCGATCACCCCGACGCCCACCAGCGCACCGCCCACCCCCATCGTCACCGGGCCGACGTCCCGGGCCGCGCCGCCCAGCCCGCCCATCACACCCCGCGACGGCGAGGCGGACGCCGTGGCGGAGATCGTCGGGGTGGACGGGGCCGACACGATCACGGACTGGGTGCCCGCGGTGGTGCCGTTGGAGCACATGACGACCACGGTGTAGGTGCCGGGGGAGACGCCCGACCAGGCGGCGGACTGGCTGACGGTCGTGCCCGACAGCGCCACCTGGCGCCCCTGGGCGAAGCTCGCCTGACCGCTGCTCAGCAGCGCGGCGGTGCCCCAGCTGCCGTTGATCTGGGTGCAGGCGCTGGTCACCACCGACACCGTGGAGCCGGTCGTGCTCACGGAGATGCCGGAGACCGCGGCCGCCGGCTGTGCGGTCAGGACGACCGACAGCACGGCGGCGGCTGCCACGGCCGGTCCCGAGCGGAGAAGAAGACGGGAAGTGCGCATCGGATGCCCTCCGGCGGCACGGTTGGCGGTACATCCCTTGCGCCGCCGAGGGGTCGGGTACGCCCGTGCTGCCTCAGAGGCAGCCAATGTGCCCCCGGACCGGGCCGCACCCGGACCGCATCCGGGCAGGTGACGGATTCCTTCGGACGGCCCACGAAGCGGGCGCCGGCCGCCCGGCCGGTCAACTCCCGGTCGTCACCGTCCGCTCCGGCGAGTACGCCCCCCACGTCCCGTCCGGCAGCCGCGCCCGCAGCCGCACCCGGTGGCTGACCCCCTTCTCGCGCCCGAGGTAGAAGCTGTACGTCGCCCTGCCGCGCGGGGGCGTCCCGCCCCACACCAGCGAGGTGACCGCCGCGCCGTCGAGCCGGATCCCGTACTCCGTGACCACACCGTCCACCGGGGGCGCCACCCAGGACAGGTCGAGGTAGTACGCCCCGTCGGCCGCGCGGTGGGCCGCGGCACGGAAGCCGGAAGGCGCCGTACCCGTTCCCTCGTCGGCGCCGGGCGGCGTGGTCACGCGCACGGCCGGGCCCGCCGGGGACAGGTTGTCGGCGGCGTCCCGGGCCCGGACGGTGAACGCGTACGCGGTGCCCGGCCGCAGCCCCGTCACGACGGTCGCCGTCTGGCCCCCGCCGACGCTGTGGATCCGCGCGCCGCCCTGGTAGACGTCGTACGAGACCACCGTGCCGTCGTCCGCCGAGGCCGACCAGGACAGCTGGACCGCGCGGCTCCCGGCGGCCCGGCCGGTGACCCGGCCCGGGCGGGTCGGCGCCGAGGTGTCCGCCGGAGCAGCCGCCGGGGTCGTCGCCCGCACCCGCCGGCCGGGCGGCCCGAGCCTGCCGTCACCGTCGCGGGCCCGCACGGTGAAGACGTAGGAGGTGGCCGGCGCGAGCCGGACGACGTCCAGCATGTGCGCGGAGCCGGGCACGTCGGCGACCTTCGCGGTGCCCCGGTAGACCTCGTAGACGTCGACCGGCGGATCGGCGGCGACCGCGTTCCACATGACGTGCACACTGGTCGCGCTCCCGGCCCGGGCGGTCACCCCCGTGGGGGCGCCCGGGGGCCGCTCCCCGTCCCCGCCGCCGGCCGAGCACCCGCACGACACGGCCAGCGCCAGCCCGCACAGCACCACACGGCGCACGGTTTCGCCTCCCGGGGACCGACACACACCGGTATTGGTCCGGACCAATATGGCGTGGGGGTGCGGGCGCGGCAAGATGGCGAACACATGAAGACGGCCGCTGGGTCCCGGGGGTTGCGTGACCGCTCAGGAAAGTTACGTATGCTGAACCTCCTCCCGGCCCGAACTCTCCTTGAGGGAGGTCGAGTTCCGGCCGGTGGCGCGGACCGCTGTCGTCGCTGTTCCCGCGCCGGCACAGCGGGCCGGGGGGTCGGAGCCGAGAGGCCTCCGGCCCCCCGCCCCCTGTCGGGCCGTCAGAAGCGTGCACCGTACGGCCCCCTCGGAATGGCCTCGGCGGGCGGCTCCCACCAGATTGGGCTGAGTGTCCGTCACCGTCCCACGAGAGGGTCCTTCCACGTGCGCGCCCAGTCGCTGACCCTGGCCGCGGCCGGCCTCGTCCTGCTGGCCCCGACCACCGGCTCCGTAGCCGCCCGCCCCGACCGGGGCAGCCCGGGTGCACCCGCGATACGCCGGGAGGGCGCCGTCGCCGCGGCCGACCTGCTGGCCCGGGTGCGCGACTGCGCCCCCGTGTCCCGGGGCCGCTACCGCACCGACGACGGGACGCCCGCCACCGTGCCGGTCTGCGGCACCGACGAGGCGGTGTTCTGGACGGCCGACATGGACATCGACTGCGACGGACGTCCCGGAACGTACTGCAACAGCGGGACCGACCCGCTGTTCTCCGACGCCACCGCGTTCACCCAGTCCGACGGCCGCTACCTCAGCGCCGAGAGCCTGCCGTACATCGTGGTGCCCGAGGCGAGCGACCTCTGGAACCCCCGCGATCACGGGGTGCGCGGAGGTGCGGTCGCGGCGGTCGTCTACCGGGACCGGGTCCAGTACGCGGTCGTCGGTGACGTGGGCCCGCCCGACATCATCGGCGAGGCGTCCTACGCGACCGCCGCGGCCCTCGGCATCCGCCCCGACCCGCACGGCGGCGGCACCCCCTCCGGGGTCACCTACATCGTCTTCAGGGACTCCCGCGCGACCCCGATCGAGAGCCATGCCGCCGCGGCGGAGACGGGCGAACGGCTGGCCCGTGCGTTCGTGGAGTCGGCCGACCGGGCGGCGCGGGGGCCGGGGCCGGCGGCGGGCCGGACGCCGGGTGGGTCGGTGGACGGGGGCGCGGCGGTCCGCGGGGACCGACGGCCCGACGCCGACCCGGACGCCCGGACCGAGCAGGACGGGACGTCACGGAAGCCGGACGGCCGGGACACCGAGGAGGCGGAGCCGGCCGAGGAGGGCCCGGAGGCCACCGGCACCGGGACGGAAGACGAAGCGGACGAGGAAGCGGACGAGGAAGCCGACGTGGAGGCGGCCGAGGAAGCGGGGGAGTAGCGGGACGCGGACGGCCGCCGCGGCCGGAGCCGGTCCGAGCCGCGGCGGCCCCGGGTCAGACCGCCGACCAGCCGTCGTCGACGGGCAGCACCACGCCGTTGATGTTGCTCGCCGCGTCCGAGGCGAGGAAAACGATCGCGGCGGCCTGCTCCTCCGCCTCGGCGAGCCGGCCGACGTTGACGAAGTGCGGGCCGAGCGCCGCCGGACCGTGGGCCGCCTGGTCGGCCTCGACCACGATCGCGGTCTTCGTGCCGCCCGGCGCGATCGCGTTGGCCCGGATGCCCTTGCTCCGGTACATCACCGCGAGGTTCTTCGTGAGTCCCACGATGCCGTGCTTGGAGGCCGTGTAGGCGGCGCCGGCCGCGCTGCCCCGCAGGCCCGCCTCCGAGGCGGTGCTCACGATCGCCCCCTTGCCGGCGGCGAGCATGTGCGGCAGCACCGCGCGTGTCAGCAGGAAGGGCGCCGTGAGGTTGACCCGGATGACCCGCTCCCACTCGGCGTCGGTGACGTCCGCCAGCGCCGACATCCGGTCCATGATCCCGGCGTTGTTGACCAGCACGTCGACCCCGCCGAAGCGCTCGACCGCGGTGTTCGCCACCTCGTCCACGACGGACTGCTCGCTGAGGTCCCCGGTGACCGCGACGGCCGTACCGCCCGCCTCCTCGATCTCCTTGACGACGGCGGCTGCGCCGTCGGCGTTGAGGTCGGCCACCACGACGCGCGCCCCCTCCGCGGCGAAGGCCAGGGCCGTGGCGCGCCCGATGCCCGAGCCCGCTCCGGTGACGACGACGCTGCGGCCTTCCAGTCCAGTGGCCATGTGGTGCTCCTAGCTGCGATGTGCGCGCTGTCCGCGCTGATGGCGCCACCCTACGACTTAATGTCTGCGAGTGACATAAATTCGTGGGGGAGAATTCGGCAGGCACGGAGGATCTTGTGGGCGTGACCGGACCGGAGGACGACTGGATGACGACATCCCGGGGACGCACGGGCCGGCCGCCCCTGACCGAGGCGCGCAAGGCGGAGATCCGGCTGGAGATCGCCCATGCCGCGGTGGACCTCTTCGTGGCCCAGGGCGTCGCGGCCACCACGGGCGAGCAGATCGGCCAGGCGGTGGGCGTCTCCGCGCGCACGGTCTGGCGGTACTTCCCCAGCAAGGAGGCCTGTGTACGGCCCCTGCTGACGGCCGGCATCGACACCCTCGCGGCCTGTCTGCGGGAGTGGCACCCGGGCACCGCCCTCGGTGACGCCCTCGTCCGGATCCTGGAGGCCGACGAGCGGATCGTCGTCGGACCCGACCCCGCCACCCTGGGGGCGCTCGTCCGGCTGACCCGCACCGAACCGGGCCTGCGCGCCGTCTGGCTCCAGACCTACGACGAGGCCGAACCGGCGTTCGCCCGCGCCCTCGCCGAGCGCGCCGGGCTGCCCGCGGACGCGCTGCGCCCGGCGATCCAGGCGGCGATGTTCAACGCGGCCCTGCGCGCCGCCGTCGAGCAGCACGCCTGGCACGCCACCGACGCCGCCCGCGGCCCGGCGGCGGCCCGGACCGAACTGGCCCGGGCCATCCGCGCGGCCCTCACCGTCGTGGGCGAGGGCCTGACGTAGGCCGCCGCCGAGCCGTCGTACTCCCCGCCGTCGAACGGCGCGGCCCGGTCACACCTTGCGGTAGTCGTACGCCTCGGACGCGGCCGCCGTGACCGCGTCGAGGTCGGCCCCCGTCGCCGCCGTGACCACCGCGGCCACCGCGCCCTCGACGAACGGGGCGTCCACCAGGCGGGCGGACGCGGGGAGTTCGTCGCCCTCGGCGAGCAGCGCCTTGACCGTGAGGACGGCACTGCCCAGGTCGGTGAGGAGGGCGACACCGGCGCCCCGGTCGACGGAGGCGGCCGCGGCGGCCACCAGCTCCGCGCTCGTGCCCAGCCCGCCGCCCTCGGTACCGCCCGCCGCCGCGACGGGCACGGCCGCGCCGCCGCCCGCGAGGCCCTTCGCCAGCTCGGCCACGGCGCTCGCCACCGCCGCGCTGTGCGAGACCAGCACGATCCCGACCAGCTTCTCGTCGCTCACCGTCGCCTCACTCTCCCGTTCACTTCCCGTCGGCCTCGGCGAGCGCCGCGATCAGCAGGGCGGACGAGGTGGCCCCCGGATCCTGGTGCCCGATGCTGCGCTCCCCGAGGTAGCTGGCCCGGCCCTTGCGGGCCTGCAGCGGTGTCGTCGCCTCGGCGCCCCGCTCGGCGGCGGTGCCGGCGGCGCCGAACCCGTCCCCGAGCGCGGCGACCGCCGGCACCAGCGCGTCGATCATCGTCTTGTCGCCCGGCGCGGCGCCCCCGAGCTGCATCACGGCGTCCACGCCCGTCCGCAGCGCCTCGGCGAACTCCGCCTCGCTCACCTCGGCCGCGTCCCCGAGCGCCTTGCCGGTCCGGCGCAGCAGGGTGCCGTACAGCGGTCCTGAGGCGCCCCCGACGGTGGAGATGAGCTGGCGTCCGGCGAGGACGAGGACCGCGCCCGGGGTGTCCGTCTCCTCCTTCGCCAGCGCGGCGGTCACCGCGGTGAACCCGCGCTGGAGATTGCTGCCGTGGTCGGCGTCCCCGATGGGGGAGTCGAGGGCGGTGAGCCGCTCCGCCTCACGGTGGACGGACGCGGCGGTCGCCGTCATCCAACGGCGGAAGAAGTCGGCGTCGAGCACAGGATCTCCCCTCACATGCCCCAGCGCAGGCCCGGTGTGCTCACCGGCGCGTCCCACAACCGCAGCAGTTCCTCGTCGATCTGGCAGACCGTCACCGAGGCGCCGGCCATGTCGAGGGAGGTCACGTAGTTGCCGACGAGCGTCCGGGCGACGGCCACCCCACGCTGGTTCAGCACCCGCTGCACCTCCGCGTTGAAGCCGTACAGCTCCAGCAGCGGGGTGGCACCCATGCCGTTGACCAGCACGAGGACGGGATTGCGCGGGGGCATGTCGTCCAGGACGGCCTGCACGGCGAAGTCCGCGATCTCCCCGGACGTCATCATCGCCCGCCGCTCCCGGCCCGGTTCGCCGTGGATGCCGATGCCGAGCTCCAGCTCGCCGGCCGGCAGGTCGAAGGTCGGGCTGCCCTTGGCGGGTGTGGTGCACGCGCTGAGCGCGACACCGAAACTGCGGGAGTTCTCGTTCACCTGGCGGGCGATGGACTGCACCCGCTCCAGCGGCTGGCCCTCGTCGGCGGCGGCGCCCGCGATCTTCTCCACGAACAGCGTCGCGCCGGTACCGCGGCGCCCCGCCGTGTAGAGACTGTCGGTGACGGCCACGTCGTCGTTGACCAGGACCTTGGCGATCTGGATGCCCTCGTCCTCGGCGAGCTCGGCCGCCATGTCGAAGTTGAGCACGTCGCCGGTGTAGTTCTTCACGATGAACAGCACGCCCGCGCCGCTGTTCACGGCGGCCGCCGCGCGCAGCATCTGGTCGGGCACCGGAGAGGTGAACACCTCACCGGGACAGGCCGCGGAGAGCATGCCCGGTCCGACGAACCCCCCGTGCAACGGCTCGTGCCCCGACCCGCCGCCGGACACCAGCCCGACCTTCCCGGCCACCGGGGCGTCCCGCCGTACGACCACCCGGTTCTCCACGTCGACGGACAGCTCGGGATGGGCGGCCGCCATCCCGCGCAGCGCGTCCGCGACCACGGTCTCCGGAACGTTGATCAACATCTTCATGGGTACCTCCTACTGACACGAGCAGGCTGGGTTCCTCCGAGGGAATTATCGACCTTGTGGCGGTGAAGGTCACGTGGACGGTGGCCCGGGGGACCGCGTCGCGCTCGGGAAGAGGCGTTCCACCGCGCCGACCAGGGCGGCGCGGCGGGCGTCGAGGGACGGGTCCGCGGCCTGTTCCGCCGCGGCGGCGCCGATCTCGGTCTGGGTCGCCCAGGTCGTCGCGATCTGGTTCACCAGGGCGAGGACGTCGACCGGGTCCCAGGCCGGATCGAGCTGTCCGGCCCGCTGCGCCTCGCGCAACTGCTCGACCTTGCGGGCGACGGCCGCGTGGACGGGGGCGGCGGCGGTGTCGGCGAGTTCCAGGCGCCCCCAGGCGATCAGCCGGTGGTGGTCGGGGCGGGCGACCGTGAAGTGGTCGAAGAGGCGGCCCGCGTACCCCGGCAGGTCGGCGGGGTCCATCGGGGTGGCCTCCGCGACCAGGGCCAGTTCACGTGCGGACACGTGCGCGTAGAGCGCCTCCTTGCCGCGGAAGTACGCGTAGACGCGCTCCTTGCTGGTCCTGGCCTGCTTGGCGATGCGGTCCACCCGGGCGCCGGCGATGCCGTGGCGGGCGAACTCGTCCCGGGCGGCGGTGACGATCCGCTCCCGGGTCGAGTCGGCGCCGTCCTGGGCGGCGGGCTCGGCGGCGGTCGGGTCGGTGCTGGGTGAACGACGCATACGAACAGGATAAGTGGCCGAACTGTTTCGTTTGGCGTTGTGGGAGGCGGGGCGTAGGCTCAAACCAAACGGTCTGGTTTGGTGCAAGCGCACGCCGGACCCGGCACCCATGTCTGGAGAGAACCCATGCAGCACCGCACCCTCGGCTCCCAGGGCCTGCGCGTCTCCGCGCTCGGTCTCGGCACCATGGGGATGACCCTCGCCTACGGCTCCTCGGACGAGCAGGAGGGCATCGCCACCATCCGCCGCGCCCATGACCTCGGGGTCGACTTCTTCGACACGGCCGAGCTGTACGGCCTCGGCACCGGCAGCAACGAGATCCTGCTCGGCGAGGCCGTGCGGGACTTCCGTGACGAGGTGGTCCTGGCCACCAAGTTCGGTTTCGACATGACCGCCGAGCAGGTCGGCGCCGGGTTCGACAGCCGTCCGGAGAACATCCGCAAGGTCGCCGAGAACAGCCTGCGCCATCTGCGGACCGACCGGATCGACCTCTTCTACCAGCATGTCTCCGACCCCGACGTCCCGGTCGAGGAGGTCGCGGGCACGGTCGGCGAGCTGATCGCCGAGGGCAAGGTGAAGTACTTCGGCCTCAGCAACGTCGGCCCGCAGTACATCCGCCGCGCGCACGCCGTCACCCCGGTCACGGCCCTGCAGTCCGAGTACTCGCTCTTCGAGCGCGAGGTGGAGGAGAAGATCCTGCCCGTCCTGCGGGAGCTGGGCATCGGCCTCGTCCCGTACTCCCCGCTCGGCCGCGGATTCCTGACCGGCGTGGTCAAGCCCGCCGCCGAGTACCCGGCGGACGACATGCGCAGCTGGGACGAGCGCTGGCAGGGGGAGAACTACACGTACAACCTGAACGCCACCGAGCGGCTCAAGGAGCTCGCCGCCGCGAAGGGCATCACCGCCGCTCAGCTCGCGCTGGCCTGGCTGCTCGCCCGGGGCGACGACGTCGTCCCGATCCCCGGCACCCGCAACGCCGACCGCCTGGCGGAGAACACCGGCGCCGTGGACGTCGACCTCACCGAAGCCGACCTCGCACGGATCGCGCAGATCCTGCCCCGGGGCTCCGCGGGCGGCCGCTACCCGGCCGCCATGCTGTCCGTCATGTCGACCGACTGACGGCACGGCGTACGGCCGCGGGGGAGCGTTTCCGGTCGCTCGTGAAAGCGCTTCCCCGTTGTCGTGTACAAGCAGGTACATTTTCCGGGTCGAGCGGGTGCCGTCACGCGGCCTCGAAGCAGCCGTACCCGCTCCTTCGGGGGAGCAGCCCCGGAGGAGCACTCTCATGGACAAGGCCGTGCGCCGGCGCCGTCGGGCGCTCTTCCTGGCGTTCCTGATCGCGGGGATATCGATGTCCTCGTGGGTGACCCGCACGCCCGCGATCCGGGACCGGCTGGAGGTGTCCACGGCCCAGATGGGGCTGGTGCTGTTCGGGCTGTCGCTCGGCTCGATGCTCGGGATCAGCTGCTCGGGGCGGCTGGTGTCCCGGTTCGGGACCCGGCCCGTCATCGTCTGGGGGACCTGGCTGCTCATCGCGGGGATGGCCGTGATCTGCGCGGGTGCTTTCGCCTCCTCGGTCGCCGGGGTCACCGCCGGCCTGTGTCTCTTCGGCGCCGGCATGGGAGGCGGAGACGTGGCCGTGAACGTCGACGGCACCGACGTCGAGCGGATCGGCGGCACGACCACCCTGCCCGCGCTGCACGGCTGCTTCAGCCTGGGCACGGTGTTCGGGGCGGGGGCCGGGATGGCGGCGACGGCGGCCGGGGTCCCGGTGCACTGGCATCTCGCGGCGGTCGTCCTGCTCGCCGCGGGGCTGCTGCTGTTCGCCGCCCGCGCCATCCCGGCGGGCACCGGCCGGATCGTCCGCACGGCACGGCGGGCGGGCGGCGCCGCGGAATCGCACCCCGCGGTGTGGAAGGACGGCAGGCTCCTCCTCATCGGCGCGATCGTCCTGGCCATGGCGCTGGCCGAGGGCGCGGCCAACGACTGGCTGCCGCTGCTGATGGTCGACGGACACGGCATGGACGCCACCGCGGGCTCCCTCGTCTACACCGGATTCGCCGCCGCGATGACGGTGGGCCGCTTCACCGGCTCCTACGTCCTCGACCGCTTCGGCCGCATCAACGTCGTGCGCGCCAGTGCCGCGTCCGGCGCGCTCGGCCTGCTCATCGTCATCGTCTTCGACAGCCCCGTCCTCGCCGGTGCCGCCGTGCTGTTCTGGGGACTGGGCGCCTCGCTCGGCTTCCCGCTGGCGCTCTCCGCCGCCGGGGAGTCCGGCCCCGACGAGACGGCCCGGGTCGGTCTGGTGGCCGTCATCGGCTATGTCGCCTTCCTCGTCGGCCCGCCCGGCCTGGGCTTCCTCGGCGACCACCTCGGCCTGCGCCCGGCCATGCTCGTCGTCCTCGGCTGCGTCGCCTGCGCGGCCTTCCTGGCCCCCGCGGTCGACACGTCCTCGCGCCGCGTCGCGGGCGCGGCGCTCCCGCACCAGGAGGCGGCGGAGCACACCCGCTCCTGACCGCCGCGGCCGGGCCGCGCTCCTGATTGCCGCGGTCGGGCCCCGTCCTCAGCGCCGCGCCGGGCCCCGTCCTCAGCGCCGCGCCGGGCCCCGTCCTCAGCGGCGCGGAGTGCACCCGCTCCTGATCGCCGCGGTCGGGCCCCGCTCCTGATTGCCGCGGCCGGGACCCGCCCCCAGCGCCGCGGAGCGCACCCCGCCCTCAGCGACGCGGTCGGTCGCTCGGGCTCAGCGCGCCGAACGCCTCGTCCAGAAGGTCTTCGAGATCGAGCCGTCCGTCCGAAGCGGTCCAGTGGTCCAGGGCGACGTTCAGGCAGTCCAGCGCCGCGGCGGCCCGCACATGCAGGGCGAGCGACACCTCCTGCCCGGGCCCGGAACGCTCGGCCAGGGCGTCGGCCAGCGCGGGCTGCCACCCCCGCTGCTTCTCCAGCTGGCGCGCGCACAGGGCCGGGGTGTCCAGGACCAGGCGGGTGAGCCGCAGCGCGCTGGCCGGATCGCGGCGGTAGTTCCCGACGACGGTGTCGAAGGCGCGCCTGAGCGCCTCCCAGTCGTCCTCCGTCGCGGGGCGCTCGCGCAAGGCGTCGGCGACCTGCCGCCCATGGGCGTCGAAGGCGCTGAGGACGGCCTCCTCCTTGCTGCCGAAGTACCGCAGGAACGTACTGCGGGAGACGCCGGCCGCCGCGGCGAGATCGTCGAGGGTGACGGTCTCGTAGCCCTCGCGCAGGAAGAGCCCGAAGGCGGCCTGTGCCAGTTCGGCGCGTACGGCGGCCCGGGCGATCTCGCGTGTCGTACTGCTGCGTGCTGCTCGGCTCACGCCGGGATCGTACCGCGCACGAGACAAGGTTGCAGAGCTGACTCTTCATTCCTAGTCTGACACTCAGTTCCATAATTGAAATGGAGAGGCATACTGTGGTGAAGACCCTCGCTCTCATCGGCAGCGGCATGATCGGCGGCGCGCTCGCCCGCCTCGCCGTCGCCGCCGGTCTGGACGTCGTCCTGACCAACTCCCGCGGCCCGGAGACACTGGCCGGCCTCGTCGCCGAACTGGGCGGCCGGGCCCGTGCCGCCACGCCGGAGGAGGCCGCCCTGGCCGGTGACCTGGTGGTCGCGACGATCCCGCTGAAGAACTACCGCCTGCTGCCCGCGCGCGCCCTCGCCGGCAGGACGGTGATCGACACGATGAACTACTACCCGGACCGCGACGGCCGGTTCGACGCGCTGGAGACGCGCGAGGTCACGTCCACGGAGCTGGTGCAGCGGCAGCTCGCCGACGCGCACGTGGTGAAGGCCTTCAACAACATCGACTTCCGCCGGCTGCTCACCAGCGCGCGTCCCGCCGGCTCCGCCGACCGCAGCGCCCTGCCCCTCGCGGGCGACGACCCGTCGGCCAGGGCGGAGGTGGCCCGGCTGCTGGACCTGCTCGGCTACGACGCCGTGGACATGGGAGCCGCCCGCGACAGCTGGCGCAGCCAGCCCGGCACGCCGGTCTACGTGCAGCCGTACATGGTGCCGCGGCCCGAAGGCCTCGGCCAGGAGGAGGGGCGGCGCTGGTTCTTCGAGACCCCCGGCGCGCCGCTCCCCGTGCGCCGCGTGGAGGAGCTGCTCGCCGCGGCCGCGCGCTGACCGGCCGGCCTCACTCCCCGGCGGCGGAGGGCGGCGACGACCACTGCCGCCGGGCCGCGGCGAGCAGGTCGGTGATCTCCGCCGCCCGTCGGACTCCGCCGAACACATAGTGGTCCGGGCGGACCAGCACCGCCTCGCAGCCGTGCGACCGCAGCCAGGGGGCGAGGACGGGCACCTCCTCCCGGTACGTTCCCGCGGGCGCCGGACCGTCCGACCGCCGCAGGGGTACGAGCCGGACGGGGAATCCGCCCTCGGCCTCGTGCGCGCGCAGCGCCGACTCCGCGGCGCGGACGTCGGCGTCCTCGTCGAGCACCAGCCGGAAGGTGTCACCGGTGAACGCGTCCAGCAGCCCGCTCCCTCCCCGGCTGTCGATGACGCGCGGCTGGGGAAGGATCCCGCCGCGCGCGGGGGAGCCGTCGGGCGAGAGGAACCCCGCGTGGAGCCCCGGGATCAGGGACTGGCGGACGGTGCCCCGGGGCCGGTCCGCCAGTTCCGCCAGCAGCGTGGCGTCACGGGCCGCCGCGGCCGCCTCGTCCCGCTCGCAGATGATCCGCCCGAACTCCTTCGCCGTGGCCGTCACCTGGAGCACATGCGGCTCGCGCTCCCGCTGATAGGTGTCGAGCAGCCCGTCACCGGCACCCCCGTGCCGGTGCGCGGCCAGCTTCCAGAGGAGGTTGGAGGCGTCGCGGATCCCCTGGCACATGCCCTGTGCGAGGAACGGCGGTGTCATGTGGGCGGCGTCCCCGAGGAAGAACAGCCGCCCGGCACGCCACTGTCGGAGCACCAGGGCGTGGAAGCGGTAGGCCGACGCCCGCCACAGGTCGTAGTCGCCGGGATCCAGCCAGCGGGACAGCAGCTCACGGACGACCCGGGGCTCGGTCATCTCCCGTGGATCCTCGTCCTTGTCGATCATCAGCTCCCAGCGGCGGAGCCGGCCGGGCCCCACCACGAAGGTGCTGGGCCGGGCCGGCTCGCAGTACTGGACGTTGGTCCGCGGCAGGTCCTCGCCCGTGCCGGGGTGCAGGAGGACGTCCACCACCAGCCACGGTTCGTCGAACTCCAGGTCGCGCAGGGGCAGCCCCGCGCGGGCCCGGATGCCGCTGCTGCCGCCGTCGCACGCCAGCACGTACCGCGTACGGACCGTGCGCCGGCGGCCCGCCCCGTCCACCGTCTCGACGGTCGCGCCCCCGGCGTCGGTCCGCACGTCGGTCACCGTGGTGCCGAGCCGGACGTCGACCCCGGCCGCCCCGGCGAGGCGGTGGCGCAGGGCCTTCTCCAGCTCCGGCTGGAGGAAGACGTAATTGGGCGCCCAGCCCAGCGGGTGGGGCGGCGGCGCGGTGCCGATCCGTTTGATGACCTGCCCGTGGCGGTTGCGGTACTCCGACGGGCGGTACGGCATCACATGCGGCGCGAGCGCCTCGGCCAGGCCGAGGCCGCCGAAGGTGCGCATGACCTCGTGGTCGAACCCGATGGCACGGGGCCGCGGCTCGACGGCCGTGGCCCGGTCGAACGCCACCGCGGTCAGCCCGTGGGCGCCGGCCAGATTCGCCGCCGTGGCACCGACCGGGCCGAGGCCCACGATCGCCACGTCGGCGTCGAATGTGTCTGTCACGGTCGGGAGCGTATTTGTATGAACTTTGACAGTCAAGGGTCGATCGAAATCGGGACCACCCTCGGGACGGTCATGCGGCCCCGCCCTGCGGTAAATTAGTAGGACGTCCTACTATCTCGGGGTCGGCGTACCCCTGACCCGTCCGGGAAGGTCCCCATGAGCGAAGTGCACCGGCCCGTGCACCCCATTCGACTGATCACCGCCTCGGCCCTGTTCGACGGGCACGACGCGTCCATCAACATCATGCGCCGGATCTTCCAGTCCCAGGGCGCGGAAGTGATCCACCTCGGCCACAACCGGTCGGTGCAGGAGGTCGTGGACGCGGCGCTGGAGGAGGACGCCCACGGGGTGGCGGTCTCGTCCTACCAGGGCGGGCACGTGGAGTATTTCGAGTATCTGGTCGACTCGCTGCGCGCCCAGGGCGCCGAGCACGTCCGGGTGGTGGGCGGCGGGGGCGGGGTCATCGTCCCCGAGGAGATCGCCCGGCTGCGGGGGAGCGGGGTGACCATCTTCTCCCCGGAGGACGGGCAGCGGATGGGCCTGGCCGGGATGGTCAACTCGGTCGTCGCGGACTGCGACTTCGACCTGTGGGACGGCAAGCCGGCCGACGTGCCCGCCGTCCTCGCGGGCGACCGGTTCGCGATCGCCCGCGCGATCACCGGCGCGGAGCTGGGCAAGCTGCCCGACGACTTCCTCGCCCAGGTGCGCGCCGCCGCCGCGGCCCGGACGGTGCCGGTGCTGGGCATCACGGGCACGGGCGGCTCCGGCAAGTCCTCGCTGACCGACGAGCTGGTGCGCCGCTTCCGCGTCGACCAGCAGGACAAGCTGCGGATCGCGGTGATCGCGGTCGACCCCACCCGCCGCCGGGGCGGCGGCGCGCTGCTCGGCGACCGCATCCGGATGAACTCCCTGGACGGCAGCCGGGTGTTCTTCCGCAGCCTCGCCACCCGGGGCAGCCGAGAGCTGCCCGAGCACCTGTCGGACGTGATCGACGTGGTCAGGGCGGCCGGGTTCGACCTGGTGGTCGTGGAGACGCCGGGCATCGGTCAGGGCGACGCGGCGATCGTGCCGTTCGTCGACACGTCGATGTACGTGATGACGCCGGAGTTCGGCGCCGCCTCGCAGCTCGAGAAGATCGACATGCTCGACTTCGCCGACGTCGTGGCGATCAACAAGTTCGAGCGGCGCGGCGCGAAGGACGCGATGCGCGACGTGGGCCGCCAACTGGTCCGCAACCGGGAGGCGTTCGGCAAGCGGCCGGAGGACATGCCGGTGTACGGCACCTCCGCGGCCACCTTCAACGACGACGGCGTCACCGCGCTGTACCAGCACCTCAGGACCGCCCTGGGCGCACAGGGGCTGCCGCTGGTCCAGGGCGCGCTGGAACCCGTCGACGTGCGTCACTCCTCCGGCATCCGCCAGGTGGTCCCGGCGGAGCGGGTGCGCTATCTCGCCGAGATCACCGACACGGTCCGCGCCTACCACGGCGAGACCGGCCGGCTCGCCGAGGCGGCCCGGCGCGTGCAGCGCCTCGACGCCGTACGGGGCGAACTCGCCGCGGCCGGCTCCGACGCCGCGAACGTCGAGTCACTGCTCGACGGCGCCCGCCGCGACCTCCCGCACGAGATCGCCGGTCAGCTGGCGAACTGGCCCGCGGTCGTCGCCTCGTACTCCGGCGACGAGCAGGTGGTGAAGGTCCGGGACAAGGAGATCCGCACCAAGCTGACCCGTGAGTCCCTCTCCGGGAACAAGGTCCCCCGCGTCGCCCTGCCCCGGTTCACCGACCACGGTGAG